>JBJOOU010000227.1:0-16937 GCA_046051105.1 Bacteroidota bacterium | reverse complement strand
ATTGGCGCAGATGCTACAAACAACTTTCTGGCTTTTATACCCAGTTTTAATGGCGACAACCAATTTATGTGTTTGCGCTATCGCCCAGCCAGTGGCACCTCTTATAATGTAATAAGTACTGCAAAATGCCCTATCGGAAGCTGGGCGCACGTAGCTGTGACGTACGATTGGAACGGAACATCTGGTACTGCTACAATCTACCTTAATGGTGCTGCAGTCGGATCTGCATCAAACTTGCCATATAATATCAGCTCTGCCCTGGGAGCCACAACAGACAACAACTTAGGGATATCTCGATGGACACAAGACACAAATGGGTTTAATGGAATATTTGATGATGTTAGATTTTACAACAGATCTCTTACAGGAACAGACATACAAACCCTCAATGGACTGGCTGAGTTAAACAAACAATATACAGCATTATCGTTAGGGACTATCAGCGCTGTAACCCAAAACCTGACTCTCCCAACAACAATGGGAACCAAAGGAGTAACGGTTCGTTGGGCATCTTCAAAACCATCTGTTATTGACACACTTGGACAGGTAACTCAACCAGCAAAATATAATACAAATGTCACTCTTACTGCAACCTTATCTCAAACCGTGGGTGGTAAATTGTATTCAATGAGTAAGACATTTATTGTAACTGTTGAAGGCATCGTACCGACCCCATATCAGGTTGCCACATTTGATTTTTCCCAGGAATCCCTATCTGTTGAGAATGATACACTAAGAGTTACTGATACACAGAGTGGATTCAAAGGCAAACTTATGAATGAAGCTAAAATTCGCACCATTGGTAACACAGAACACATCAACGTATTAGATTTGGGCAATGGTAAAGGCTATTTTGACATGGGTCAGGAAATTGGTCAAGCTATTTATTCATTAAGCAATCACACCATAATGGGATATTTCCGAGTGAATGAAAATTATACGAACATTGCTGCCGGGGGTAACTATTACTGGAACTTCGGCAACTCTGCAGACATAGGCACTGATAAAAATGGATTTATGTACGGAAGATTGAATGCACAAGCGGCAGGTCTATCTGCAGCTGGCTCACCAAGTACTTCTGTTGGTGCAGGAACCGCTGCAGGATTAGGAACATGGCACCATATTGCTTACACTCTTTCAGGAACTACAGGAACAGTATTTGTTGATGGTGTTCAGGTCGCACAAAACACCTCTATGCTCATCCCATCCTCCACTTTAGCTAAAGACAACATGGTTGGTACAGTTTGTAATTGGCTTGGTCGTTCAAGTTGGGCTTCAGATGCCTATTTACAGCAAACTCTGCTTTATGACTTCCGTATTTTAAGTGAAACGGTTTCACATGATGATATCAACCTCGGATTTGAAGGTTTCGACCCTGTAGCCTCAACACTTGACAGGCTTAATGCTGCTTATCTTGAAAACCCGGATTACATTGCACCTGAACTAGCTACAGAAAAGGATAATTTATCTTTAGGTGATTTAAGTGCAGTAACAGCCAACATCACTTTACCTACTAAAGGCACATTAGACAACACCATTTCTATCAGCTGGAAAACAACCAATAACAAATTAATTAGCACCACAGGAATTGTTACGCGCCCAGACTACTTTAACTACAATGACACGCTCACAGCTACATTGATGAAAAATGGTCAGTCTACAACAAAAACGTTCCCGGCAACAGTCATCAAAAAAGACGGTTCTGAATTCACGTCTGATCTTATAGCGAAGTTTGACTTTTCAAACATTCAGGACTCTACAGTAACAGATGTTGCCGAAAAACATTTTAAAGGTGTATTACGTAACAAAGCAAAAGTTCATACAATCGGAAAAACGACTAAAATGAACGTATTAGCATTAGGCGACAGTATTGGATACTTTGACATGGGTGAAGAAATTGGTAAAGTAATGTACAACCTGTCTGACTATACTGTTTCTGCTTATTATCGTGTCGACACTGCATACCATGAACTTACATCAAATGGAAACTTCCTGTTCGGCTTTGCAAACGGAACAAATCAGATGAATGATCAGAATGGGTATATTATTGGTTCGTTGAAAGAACAAAGTTTAAGTATAAGCCCGAAATACTACACTGCCGCTTCAGGCAACCAGGCCGTGAGCTTTGCTACAGTAGCAATGCAGGGAGGATGGCACCATTTTGCTTATACACAGAGTGGAACTACAGGTACTGTTTACGTAGATGGTATGCCAATGGCTACAGGTACCATTACCAATTTGCCGAAAACGACCTTACCTAAATCAAATCAATTAGGAACACTCTACAACTGGATTGGACGTTCTTGCTATTCGGGTGACGTTTATCTTCGTAAAACTTTAGTACATGACTTCCGTATATACAGCAAAGCATTAACCGATGCAGAAATTCAAACTTCAGTACTAAATGTAGGCGAAACTATCAACAACCTGGAAGTAGCATACGCCGAAGCCCCAACTGCTGTAAAACAAATCGACAACAGCAAATACAAGGTTTACTCAGCAGAGAAAACAATTCGCATTTCTGGCTTAACTGCAGCAGACAAAGTTTCTTTGTTCGACATCTATGGACGTCAGATGATTGTAACTACTCCATCAGTTATCAAAGCGAATGCTGGTGTATATATTGTGAAAATCAATGATAGTGTAACAAAAGTTGTTGTAAAATAAAACACGATTCTTCTCATTATCTTTCAGGGGCACTCTTCACTGAGTGCCCCTGATTTTTTATAGTACAAAATCATACACATTCTATTCGTATTGCCAGCAAAAGGAGTTTATATATCATCGAATTTTACTATTTTTGCAGGCTAATTATTTCAACAAACACAGTAACGATTTTTCAATGAGAAAAGTAAGAGTGCGTTTTGCACCTAGTCCCACCGGACCATTACACATTGGCGGCGTACGTACCGCACTTTACAACTACCTTTTTGCAAAAAAACACGGCGGAGATATGTTGCTCCGCATCGAAGATACCGACTCGGCACGATTCGTTCCGGGAGCTGAAGCATATATTGTGGAGGCATTAAACTGGCTGGGCATCAAAATAGATGAAGGAATTGGCTCAGAAAGCGACAACAACGGTCCTCATGCACCTTACCGCCAGAGCGAACGCAAAGCCATTTACCGCAAATATGTGGACCAATTGCTTGATGCAGGTTTGGCTTATATTGCATTTGACACTCCTGCTGAACTGGAAGCCAAACGTGCAGAAATTGCCAACTTCCAATACGATGCGCAAACCCGTGGATTGATGACCAACTCATTGACACTTTCGAAAGAAGAAGTGGAAGCACGCATTGCAAAGGGCGATCAGTATGTAGTGCGTATCAAAATTGAACCAAACGAAGAAGTCAAAGTTCAGGATTTGATTCGTGGCGAGGTAATTATCAACTCATCGGTAATCGATGACAAAGTGCTTTTCAAATCGGCAGACGAACTGCCAACTTATCATATGGCCAACGTGGTAGACGATTACCTGATGGAAATCTCGCACGTTATCCGCGGCGAAGAATGGTTGCCTTCTGCCCCACTCCATGTATTGCTATACCGCTACCTGGGCTGGACTGAAGTAATGCCTGAATTCGCACACCTACCATTACTTTTGAAACCCGACGGAAACGGCAAGCTAAGCAAACGCGACGGCGATCGTCTTGGATTCCCTGTTTTCCCACTCAATTGGAAAGATCCTAAAACAGGTGAAACATCATCGGGGTATCGAGAAGCTGGTTATTTCCCCGAAGCTGTGGTTAACTTCCTTTCGTTATTAGGATGGAATTCAGGAACGGAGCAGGAAATTTTCTCAATGGAAGAGCTAATCGAGCTATTCTCGCTGGATCGCGTAAGCAAAAGCGGTGCTAAATTCGACTACGAAAAAGGCAAATGGTTCAACCACAAATACCTGCAAAGCAAATCACTTGAAGAAGTGGCTGATGCTTTCAATAAAATCTTGGTTGAAAAAGATATTGTTGAAGATTCTGAGAAAGTACAGAAAGTAGTTTCGCTGGTGCGTGAACGTGCCAACTTTGTGAACGAACTTTGGGCACAATCTTCATTTTTCTTTGCAGCTCCAACTGCTTACGACGAAAAAACAGTGCAAAAACGCTGGAAAGAAAACACCGGCGCGCAAATGACCGAATTGAGTGCGGCATTGGAAGCAATTGAAGATTTTTCGGCAGAAAACTCTGAAACCATTATCAAACAATGGATTGCCGACAACGAATATAACATGGGAGCTATCATGAATGCTTTCCGTTTGTCAATTGTTGGAGAATCGAAAGGGCCACACATGTTCGACATCACAGCCATCATTGGAAAAGAAGAAACCATCAGTCGTTTGAAAAAAGCGATCGAAACTTTAGGCTAACAAACAGGAATCTAACACCATGCAAAAACGCCATACCGATAAGCAACGATATTTCAACGAGCAAATTTTCACGACGGAAAAATACGTCATCCCATTTCTGGACGATGTATGCAAAGTAACTCCCGCCACCAGCGTACTTGAAATCGGTTGTGGCGAAGCCGGCAATCTGAAACCCTTTCTGGATCTGGGTTGCCGATGCGTGGGTATCGACCTGAATGGTGGTAAAATAGAAAAAGGAAAGGAATTTTACGCGTCACATCCGCATGCCGACAAGTTGGATTTGATTGTAAAAAACATCTACGACATGACGGAATTCGAGAAATTCGACATCATCATGATGCGTGATGTGATTGAGCATATTCATGAGCAGGAAGTATTTATCGGATTCATGCAGAATTTTATGCACGAAAAATCGGTCGTTTTTTTTGCTTTTCCGCCCTGGCAAAATCCTTTTGGCGGACACCAACAGCTTTGTAAAAGTAAAGTTTTGTCCAATCTACCTTATTTTCATTTACTTCCGGCATCCCTTTACAAACTGACAATGAAAATGTTCGGCGAAAGTGATGCAACCATCAATGGGCTGCTGGAAATCAAAGAAACCGGCATCTCAACAGAACGTTTTGAACGTTGTGTAAAAGGCGCCAATCTGAAGGTAAAAAAAGTAGAGCAATACTTTATCAATCCCAACTATGAGATTAAGTTTGGACTGAAGCCACGCAAGGTCTATGGTTTTATTGAAAAACTACCATGGCTGCGCAACTTCTTCATTACCTGCGGATATTACGTTGTTGAAGCAAAATAAAATTCAATCATAGTCTTGGCTCTTGATTCTTGGTTCTTGGTTCTTGGTTCTAAAGTAAAAAATGAAACGGGTTTTAATCATCACATATTACTGGATTCCCAGTGGCGGAGCAGGTGTTCAGCGCTGGGTGAAGTTCACCAAATACCTGCGGGAATTTGGCTACGAACCGGTGATTTACACCCCTGAGAATCCGGAATATCCATCCACCGATCATTCTTTTGAAAAAGACATCCCGGCCGGTGTTGAAATCATCAAAACACCGATTTGGGAACCTTATAACATTTATCGCAACCTGACTGGCAAGAAAGGTCAGGCCATCAATGCGGGCTTTATTTCTGAAAATAAAAAGTCAGGCTGGAAAGACAAACTGTCCATCTGGGTACGTGGCAATTTCCTGATTCCGGATCCGCGTCGATTCTGGATTGGGCCTTCGGTTAAATTTCTGACCCACTATTTGCAACAACATCCGGTGGATGCCATCATTACTACAGGTCCTCCCCACTCCATGCATCTGATTGGACTTGGGCTTAAAAAAAGTTTTCCAAAAACACCATGGATTGCAGATTTTCGTGACCCATGGACGAACATCGACTTTTACAAAGAGTTGAATTTGAATCCGATTTCGGATGCCATTCATCATAAGCTGGAACGAAGCGTAATTCAAAAAGCTGACAGTGTTTTAGTGGTTTCAAAAGGCATGAAAGAAGAATACGACCTCTTGAATCCGAAGCAATTACACATTATTCCCAATGGATATGACGATAGTGATGTAGAGAAACAGCAGGTAACGATGGACAGTAGATTCTCAATATCGCACATCGGGACTTTAAATGCAGCCCGAAATCCGTACACGGTTTGGAAAGTGTTGACTGATCTTTGTTCTGAAAATCAGAGCTTCAAAGCTGATTTACAGATTCAATTGGTGGGTAAAGTTGATTTTTCGGTACTGGAAAATATCAAATCAGCCGGACTGACTGACAACTTATTGAAAATAGATTATTTATCGCACAGCGAAGCTATTACCAAACAGCAATCATCGCAGGTATTAATGCTGCTGATCAACAATACCGGCAATGCAAAAGGTATCCTCACGGGTAAGTTTTTTGAATACCTGGCCGCAAAACGTCCGATTCTTGGAATTGGTCCAACCGATGGTGATGCCGCTGCCGTATTAAAAGATACAAAAGCGGGTAATATGGTTGATTTTGATGACGAGAAATCAACCCGCAAGGTCATTCTGGACTATTACACACGCTATAAAAACAATACACTGAACGTAGAATCAACATCAGTGGAACGATTCTCGCGCCGATCGCTTACCGGCGAATTGGCTGAATTATTAAACTCATTATGAACAAAATAGTAACAGTAGTTGGCGCACGTCCTCAATTCGTAAAAGCTGCAACACTTAGTCGTCAGTTTCAACTGCTGGGCGTTCAGGAAATTCTGGTACACACCGGACAGCATTTCGATGCAAATATGTCGGATGTTTTCTTTGCTGAAATGGAAATTCCACGCCCTGCTTACAATCTGGACATTCACGGCATCGGACACGGCGCTATGACGGGTCGGATGCTGGAAGGGATTGAGGAAATTTTATTGAACGAAAAACCGGATGCACTATTGGTTTATGGTGATACTAACTCCACTTTAGCCGGAGCTTTGGCTGCCTCCAAACTACATATTCCCGTTATTCACGTAGAAGCCGGCCTTCGCTCTTTCAACATGCAAATGCCTGAAGAAGTGAACCGTATCCTCACCGACCGTATTTCAACGATGCTTTTTTGTCCTACCGAAACTGCTGTCCGGAATCTAATAAACGAAGGCTATGAATCAATGCCAATACAGATTTTCAAATCGGGCGATGTAATGCAGGATGCAGCATTATTTTATGCTCAAAAAGCAGAAGAAAAATCGGACGTACTGGCTAAAAACGGGTTATCAAAATTTGTTTTAGGTACCATTCATCGTCAAGAAAATACCGATGATCCTGAAAAACTGAAAGGAATTGTAGAAGCACTAAATGAAATTCATCAACAGACTCCAGTGGTGGTACCACTACATCCACGAACCCGTAATATTTTGGTCCAAAACAAATTAACACCAGCATTTATTACTATTGATCCGGTTGGTTATTTCGACATGATCATGCTTTTAAAATCCTGCGAATTGGTATTGACCGACAGTGGCGGCGTGCAAAAAGAAGCTTTCTTTTTCGGCAAACAATGTGTGACTTTACGCGAACAAACCGAATGGGTGGAGCTTGTAGAAAACGGATTCAATACTCTGGCCGGCAGCGACAAAGCTAAAATTACTAACGCTTACAAACTTGCAAAAAGTCAAACTCCTGACTTTAGCATGAACCTGTACGGCAACGGACAAGCTTCTGCACAAATTGCCTCCATCATTTCCAAAGCCTGATATACATGCAGATAGGGAAAAAAGATATTGCATGGAATTTTGCCGGCACCATGATGCGAGTAGCTTCAGGGGTAATTCTATTACCACTGGTACTTAGACATTTATCCAAAGAAGATGTTGGATTATGGAATATCTATTTGCAAATTGGCGGATTGGCATTGCTACTCGATTTTGGATTTCAGGGAGCTTTCGGACGCAATATCACTTATATTTTCAGCGGTGTAAAAGAGCTGAAAGCCGAAGGATTCAACGCTGTTGGAAACAACGACAAAAGCATTAGCTATCCGCTTCTGAAAAGTGTGATACGCGCCATGCGTACCTTCTACGGCATACTTGCGCTGATTTTCCTCCTCATATTCGTAGGTGCTAGTCCTTTTTATTTAAAAAGTATTCTACGTGACTATCATGGTGGAACTGATACGGTTGTCATTTGGACTTCTTGGATTATATATGGCTTTCTGGTTGCTTATCAGCTATATACCTACTATTACAGTAGCCTATTGATCGGTCGCGGTATGGTAAAAAAGCAACAGCAAATCTACGTCATTGGCCAATCATTTCGTATACTTGCATCCATTATTCTTTTGATGATGGGTTATGGTATAATTTCGATGGTAGTTGGTCAGTTGGTGAGCGACATTTTTACGCGTGTTTTATCATACAATGCATTCTACGACAAAGACATACGAAGCAAGCTAAAAGAAGCGATTGCATCACCGGTGAAAGACATCATGAGAATCATGACGCCCAATGCTACCAAAATTGGCATTACCACACTGGGCTGGTTTCTGACATCTAAAGTCATCATCATTATCGCTCCGCTTTTATCCATTTCGTTAGCCACAGTAGGCTCTTACGGAACGACCATGACAATGGTGAACTTAATTATGTCGCTAAGTACACTTTGGTCATCGACCTTTTATCCCAAACTTACACTTTACCGGGTAAATAATCAATTGGATGATCTCAAACGTGTTTATATCAAAGGACAACTTTCTATGGTGGGTGTATATTTGATATGTGGTGCGGGTTTGATTTTGGTTGGACCCACCTTACTCCACCTCATCAAAAGTAACACGCCATTGTTACCCTCGCTGATGATCATCGTAATTTTGCTCGTGGCCATGCTGGAATCGAATTTTGGATTAGCAAGTTCGTTCATACTCGCGGGTAATCAGGTTCCTTATATGAAATCGTCGATATTAACGGGGATTTTTTCACAGATTCTGTTGCTTTCCATGCTGAAATTCACCGCACTCGGCACCTGGGCAATGATTATTGCTCCCGGAGTAGCCGCAGCTGCTTATCAAAACTGGAAATGGCCCCTGGTAGCTCATCAACAGTTGCAATTAAAATTCAACGATTACTTTCAAACAAGTATCTCAACGATTAAAGAACTAACAGGTAAGAAATCATGAAGATACTTGGAATCGTAACTGCATATTACCCCAATACAGAGGAGTTTATCCGCAATATAAAAACTTATGTCGACGGATTAGATCAACTTATCATTTGGGACAATTCAATTGAAAACAATCCTGATTTCGACGAAGCTATCTGTCAGTTAAACATCCCCACTATTTCAATACGCCGCAGTGGAAATAATGATTTTCTGGCAAAACCGTTTAACACCTGTATTAAAGAAATACTGGCGACTGACTATACGTATGTGCTTACCATGGATCAGGACAGCTACTTTGAAGGCGATGGATTTTATCGCTATTTGCAAAAAGTGGCAGCCAATTCAGACCCCAAAGTGATGTTGTTTTGTCCGGCTAAAACCGAAAACACATTCATTGATCTGGAAGAAGTGGAGGAATCCAATACGATTACATCTGGCACAATATATAAACTGGAAATTTTTGAAAAAATTGGGTTTTTTAGAGAGGATTTTTTGATTTATATGATTGATATTGAATTTGGTATGCGTGTAAAAAAACATGGATACAAAATTCTTTGCTATCCCCGGATACTATTGAATCACTTTACAGGCTACGCAAAAACCAATAAACTGGGCTGGCGAGTCGATAACTACTCAGCACAAAGCACATACTACATCATACGCAATGTGATCTTAAACTGGAGTCTTTATCCGGACAAATTTAGTAGAAAAGAAAAACTGACTTTTTATCGTTATAAAGTAGGTTATCGGACAATAAAGATTTTTCTCGAACCAAAGCCAATTAAAAAACTGAAAGCCATTTACTTAGGAGTATTTCATGGCATAACAGGAAAGAGTGGTGTATATACAATTTAATACGGCGACATGAAAATCTGTTTCTATTTTCCTTCGCATGCTAACCAACAAATTGATGCAATCTTTGGAAGTATGTACGAAAGTTTTTTCAGCGAATTGAGAAAACTGGGAAACGACGTTCATTTCACAACTAATATTTCTGAAATTGAGGGAGATGTACTCGTCACAAGCATTGGAAGTGGAATGGAAAAAACAGCTGCTCGTGCAATGCACTTTTTCCATGGTCCAGTTATCCTAAGTGTGTATAATTCGTATACATGTTTTTATAAATCATTTCTAAGTAGATGGCGTAATCGATTTTTATTTGCGTACAACCCCGACTCGGCAAGCCTCAATTTCAAAAAATACGAATCCGTTGGAATTCCTTATTTCCATTTTCCATTTGGCTCGGATCCTTTGATTTTCAAACCTTTAGATCTTGATGAAAATTACGACATTACCTTTTTAGGGAATGCAAACAGTGGATTCGGCCGTGGAAAATACATTCAAAAATTGGTTGATTACGCTAAGAGAAATGATTTGAATGTGTTTCTGGCAGGATCAGGGTGGGACCAGTTTGGCTTTCCATACCGAATTGTAAAACATGGCGAAGAAACAAATCTGATTTACAATCAATCAAAGATTTGCATCAACATACACAATGATCGCCAATATGCCGGTGAGGATCTTGAGATGGATGCCAACAACCGTTTGTTTGATTTAGCCATGGCTGCTTGCTGTCAGGTAAGCAATGGAGAAAAAATGGTAGCAAAATACTTCCAAAAAGATGAAGTAGCCACAGCTGATGATCCTGATAAATGGATTCAGCAAATTGATGATTTGCTACACGATAAAGATGCTAGAAATCAACTTGCATTTAATGCCAGAAAACGAGCGTTGGAGCATCACAGCTGGGAAAAACGTGCAAAAGAATTCAATCAACATTTACAGCAAACATATCCTACTTTTGCGGAGCGAAATCAAAAAGTGAATGTCTTACAAGCATTGATGCGTCGGATAGATCAATACATCATGCCACCATACCTTTACAAAGAAATTCGGATCATCCGTTTTATTCTCACAAAATTAGGTCTTTACACAAAAAAATAAACATATCATGAAGGTTTCCATCATCATGCCTACATATAATGATGCATCACACATAGCATCTTCCATTCAATCGGTTATTCAGCAATCACATACCGATTGGGAGATGCTTATCATGGATGATGGTAGCAAGGACAACACTTCGGAAGTTGTATCGGGCATTGACGATCGACGAATTCGCTATTTCAAGCAGGAAAACAAAGGGCAATTGGTAGCTCTAAATAATCTTTGCCCATACATAACTGGCGACATAGTTTTGATGCTGCACTCTGACGACAGTCTATATTGCAACGACACCCTGGAAGTAAATCTGAGGCATTTTACCGACCCAAACATTGATGGAATTTATGGCGATTTGCACCAATTCTTTGATTCAGGCAAACCTGATGAAGTGGTTTCTGCACCTTCAAAAATGGATCAATCAGCAGTGTTCAAACTCTTTACACTCTTAGGTTCAAACATTATTTTTGATCATTTTTTTGTTAGGCGGGAGGCTTTTGAAAAGAATGTGAGATATAACTATTTCACCTATTACATGCCTTACTGGTTGAACTTCAGCGCATCGTCTGTAACAAGTCTTAATTTGAAATACACCAGTTATCCCTGGTACCATTATCGGGTGTATGATCAGAATTATACCAATTCAATCATTGGGAATTTTGAGGTTTACTTTACCCGTTTTCGGTCTATATACTTTCTTTCAGAATATTTTACCGTTCCTTTTCCATTGATAGAGAAAGAATTATTGAGAAGATTTAATATTCAGGGACCAGTTTTAAAATCCAGATCATCAAATAAGATGTTGGCAAAATATTACAAAGCCAATATCCGAAGTATGAAAAGCAGAACTGAAAATGCTTATACCGCATACTTCGAAAAACTCGTTAAGTACTATGAAGCAGATTCTAAGATAAGCATAAAATTGAAATCAGACATCGAGTTATGCTATACACCCGCAGAAGCGCGCAAATTTTTCAATGATTTGCTAAATGAACAACTTCCGCCACTTGTGGAAGAAATAATCTCCCATTTACCAAACGGATTTAGTGAGATAATTGTAGCATCTAATGACGCCAAAAACATACTCGAAAAATTACTAAGATTCTTATGTATTAGAGCATCAGTAAAAACCGATTAGACATTTCAAACAAACCTGGGATGGTTAATATTTATTAATTTCAACTTGAATAGCTAAGTAAGATAAAAATACACATAAACATGCAACAATAATTTATAATACTTTTCATATATTTGCAGTTATAAATAAAAAATCTATTAATGGGAATAATATGAAAAGAAAACTACTATTATTATGTATTACATTGGTAATATTTATCGGTTCCAGGCCCTTACATGCGTCGATCAACTACACGATTAACTTTAGTGGTTCAGGAGCTTCCGCATACGTTGACTCGGTAATAGTACAGAACCTAACAACTGGTGGTAAAATTTCTGTTGCATCATCATATAGCTTATTATTGTCAGATCAGACAAATGAAACTCCAGAAATTTCAACTAACATCAACAACATACAGATCGTAGAATTAAATAAAAACGGGGAATACAGACTTACATTCTACACACAAAATAAAGGATATTCAAATATTTCATTATACACCTTAGCTGGTATTAAGGTATGTGACATCAATGCTGATTTGAATATTGGGTACAACTCTTACGACATAAACTTAGGCCATGGAGTATTTATTGCCAGAGTTAAAGGAAATAACTATACTTATTCTGCGAAACTCCAAAACTATTTAACTGTATCATTTGAAACATCAAGTTTTAAGTATTCTGGTTATTCTGCAACCAAACAAAAAGCGAACACAGTTACACCAACAGCATTCCTCAAATATAATGCTGGAGACTTATTATTACTGAAAGGAAAATCTGCAAATTACACAACTATAATTACAGATATACCAACAAGCAGCAAGACTATTAACTTCGAATTTATTGAGTGTAAAGATGCTAATGGAAATAATTATTCTGTTGTGAAAATTGGCAATCAAACATGGATGGCAGAAAATCTCAAGGCTACTAAATTCAGAACAACTGACCAAATAACGAATACCAATAATGCCAGTGATTGGGGATCAACCACTACAGGCGGATATGTTGATTATAATAGTAACATAACAAACACCAGCACTTATGGCACACTTTATAATTGGTATGCTATCAACGACACTAAAAATATAGCTCCACAAGGTTGGAAGATACCTACTGATGCTGATTGGACAACGCTGACCACAACTTTAGGTGGAGAGTCTATTGCAGGAGACAAACTCAAAGAGAGCAGCATTAATTATTGGGGATTGATGAATAGTGGTACAAACAATTATGGATTTGGTGCACTACCTGGAGGTTACCGTCTATCAAACGGAACATTCTATTATCAAGGCACTTATGCTGCCTGGTGGACGGGAAGCGAGGGATCAACTTCTACAAAAGCCTATTATCGAATGATATCTTCAACTCTTGGATCAGTAAGTAGAAGTGACTATTCAAAAAATGGAGGATTTGCAGTAAGGTGTATAAAAAGCTCGATCCCTACTATTACAACAACTTCTATAACTTCACTCAAATCTAAATCATTGATCAGCGGAGGGAATGTTACCGATAATGGGGGGGAAACTGTTACCGAATATGGAATTTGCTGGAGCACAAATACTGCCCCTACTATAGCAAACAACAAACTGTCAATGGGAAATGGGAATGGTAGCTACAATGGTACAATTACGGGCTTAACTCCTGCAACCACCTACTATATAAGAGCATATGCAACGAACAGCATTGGAACTGCTTATGGCAACGAAATTTCCACTACCACATTATTAATTGACCCAGTTGTAGATGCTGATGGCAATATCTATAACACTATTACACTTGGGAATCAAACTTGGATGACTGAAAATCTAAGAACAACCAAATATCGAAATGGTGATCTTATCGGCACAACAAGTTCGTTATATACAGACATTACTTATACGACATCGCCCAAGTATCAATGGGCTTATGAAGGTAGCGATGCATATGCATTAAAATATGGCCGGCTATACACTTGGTATGTCGTCGCTGATTCGAGAAATATAGCACCAGAAGGATATCACGTAGCCTCCGAAAGTGATTGGGCGATATTATTGAACTACCTGATTGCAAGTGGGTACAATTATGACAAGACAACCTCTGACAACAAAACTGCTCAAGCATTAAGTACAACTGACTCTTGGAATTACTCTTCAATCATAGGAACACCTGGATATAATCAAAGTCAAAACAATTCTACAGGTTTATCTATTTGCCCAAGTGGCTATAGAGGTTTTGATGGTTATTATTATATAATGGGAGTTGGTGCTGATATTTGGACATCAACAGAAACCTCATCAACAACAGCTAACGGGAAAGGCTGTGGCTTTAACATGCCTACTCTCAACAGTTTTTCTTCAAATAAAAAATATGGTTTTTCTGTTCGATGTATAAAAAACTCAGTCCCTGTAGTTACAACTACGGCAGCTAGTGCTGTAAACTCAAATGACGCCATCTGTGGGGGAGCAGTTGCAACAGACGGTGGAGAAACAGTAACTGAATCAGGAATTTGTTGGAATACAACGGGGAATCCAACTATCAATAATTCGAAAAAGAGTATCAGTGCAGGTGTAACAACATTCAGCAGCACCATTACTGGTTTGAGTGCCAGCACAACATACTATATAAGAGCGTATGCTACAAATAGCCTAGGAACCGCCTATGGTGATCAAATTACTATTACTACACAAGCTCCAACAGTAACTGATATTGATGGGAACGTGTATCACACCGTAGTTATTGGCACCCAAACATGGATGGTGGAAAATCTAAAAACCACTAAATATAATGACGGAACTACTATAAGTTATTCTGGACCCGATCTTGATTGGATAAGTACTTCTACAGCTGCCTATGGATATCCGAATGGTTCAAGCGTAAACAAAGTTACATATGGCTTACTATACAACTGGTATGCAGCGAATAGCTCAAAAATTGCTCCTGCTGGATGGCACGTTCCTACAAAAGCAGAAATAGAAACATTGGTTACGTACCTAGGTGGAAATTCTGCTGCTGGTGGATCACTTAAAGAAACAGGAACATCACATTGGATTTATGGAAATACAGGAGCATCCAACACTTCTGGATTCACTGCAATACCAGCAGGTTATATAACTGGTGACACAGGATCACTTCAAAAATTTGGTTATAACTCAGTATTCTGGAGTACAACTCCCGGAACTACAAGCGATACCGCATATCGAATTTTGCTAGATTATGCTAGTATAACTACAAGTATCAATGCAGACAGTAAGATTTCCGGTTATAGTATTCGCTGTATAAAAAACTAAAAACAAAGCGCCTGATTCTCAAAAGTCAGGCGCTTTATTTTACTGTGTATCATCTACAATGCAGAATATATATTCTTACATATTGTAAATTCAAATCTTACTTAAACCGGTATTATAAAAACATGTTATCATTCTCCCGACATTAATGTAAGAAAATCGATTCTTTACACTTTCAGAAATTTCCAGGAAATCATATTTTGATGCAAGATACTTCTTTAATGCGGTTTCCCATTCTTCAACAGTATTTTGACACAACACACCATTTTTATCATCAATCAACTCTGGGAGTGCACCTACCGAAGAACAAATAACAGGAGTACCCGTCATTAAAGCTTCAACAACTACGACTCCAAAAGTTTCTATTAAACTTGCATGCAAAAAGCAGTCAGATTGATGTAATATATTTGCTATTTGATGCTTAGTATTATAACCCACAAAATCTGCATCAACTCCAAACTGTCTACAAAGCACTTTCAATTCATTTACTCTATTTCCACCACCAACCATCGTCAATTTTACAGGGCGATGTATTTCATGCTGAACCTTTGCCAATGCCTCAATAAACAATTCGGGTTTTTTATCTGGTTGCCTTTTAGTAGCCCAGGTCGCAACGGCACAGAATCTAATTGCATTGCTGTCATTCTTAGGCCTATAATCAAACACCTCAGGACTGATGACATTCGGAACGATCCTAAATTTATCAGATGACAAATCGGGAATTAAACAACTGATCTTTCCTCTTAAAAAATCAGAAACTGGAAATATTAAACTTGCCCGTTGATAAACCTTTCTTGTCAACCTACCTAAATATGGTATCTTAAGAATTCCTTGGATTTTACTCCAATGCTCAGTTATGACATGGGGCACTTTTAGCTTACGTGAAAAATAATCGCCTATCATTCCAGCAGGGAAAACTACATTGGAGTGAATAACATCAGGAGTAAAATAAGGAGAGATCTTTTTTTTATAGTAATGAAAAGCGATGATTTTTTGCAAAGGAACTAAATGGTAAATAACATCTCTAATACGAGATTTTATCGTAATTTCGACAGTTCTAATTCCTACTTCATCAATATACTCACGATGCTCAACACGCAAATAAGGCTCATCCCGAAGAACAACAACAGCTAGCACCCGAATATCATGTTCTGTTGTTTTTATAGCTCTTGCATGCTCCTTTACAAAAACACCAAGATTCGGATTTTGAGGTGTAGGATACCATGAACTTATGAATAGAACTTTCATATTATTGGTTTATTTTTTTATCCATTCTGTTGGGATCAGATCATAAGTAGAATTCACGTAGCTTTTATCTTTAAACCACTTTTCTGGAACAATTACTATTTTATCTTGATTTTGGTTTAACCATGCTCCCCACCAACTAAAAGAACTATTCGCACAAATATTATGCTTACAGTTACTCATCAACACCAAATCCAAATAAGACTTCTCACCTTGATTATGATCAACAATAGTCATCGAATCACCCAAAAATACAAACTTTTCTTTAACCCATTCAATATCATTCGAGAATACATAGAATACAGGATTTTCGACCTTATCACAAATCAAATCAACAGCACGCTTATAGTACTCAATGTCCAACAAAGCGAATGGACTATT
>JBJOOU010000226.1:0-16924 GCA_046051105.1 Bacteroidota bacterium | reverse complement strand
CCAGATATGGTATTACAGGTTTTATAGTACCCATGGACGATTCGAAGCAGTAAGGAGATAATCTGGTCTGCTAACAGATATAGGCATATAAAAAAAGGTCCTCAATTTGATTTGAGAACCTTTTTTTTGTGCTTTAGCTATGTGCCGGATTAGTCGAAATAGCTTTTGATAATACCACGTGGAGAGTTTTTTACGAACAAAATAATCTCATCACGCTCTTTTGTTGCAGGGAGTTCAGCCTGAATGCGCTCAATAGCATTGGTTGTATTCATTCCTGATTGGAATATATAACGATATACATCCTGAATGTCTCTGATTTGTTCGTTTGTAAAGCCACGACGACGCAATCCAATTGAATTAATACCTGCGTACGATAGAGGTTCGCGACCAGCTGTAACGTATGGAGGGACGTCTTTTCCAACTTTAGAACCGCCCTGCACCATTACGTGCGATCCAATGCGAGTGAATTGATGCACAAGACAGCCACCACTGATGATAGCAAAATCATCAACTTCTACTTCGCCAGCCAATTGTGTTGAATTAGAAATAATGATGTTGTCGCCCAATAGGCAGTCGTGTGCTACGTGGCAATACGCCATAATCAGGCAGTTTTTTCCGATAACAGTTTTGCCTTTTGCAGCAGTTCCTCTGTTAACGGTTACACATTCTCTGATAGTTGTATTGTCGCCAATAACAGCAAGCGTTTCTTCACCTTTGAATTTTAGATCCTGAGGTATCCCACCAATTACAGCTCCCGGATAAATTTTGCAATTTTTTCCAATTCGAGCTCCTTCCATAATGGTAACATTGGGACCAATCCAGGTTCCTTCTTCTATGACAACGTTTTTGTCAATTGTAACGAAGGGTTCAATAACCACTGTCGGTGCAATTTTAGCGTCAGGGTGAATGTAAGCTAATGGTTGTTTCATTTTGTTGAAATGTTTATAGTCTGTTTTCGTTTATTTGTTTTTTACTATCTGAGCCATGAACTCAGCTTCAGTTACAATTTTGCCTCCCACAAAAGCGTAACCTTTCATGATGGCGCAGCCACGACGCATTTCTTCAATCATTTCCAAACGGAAAATGAGCGTATCGCCAGGTACTACTTTGTTGCGGAACTTTACATTGTCTATTTTCAAGAAATAGGTCGAGTATCTTTCAGGATCTTCCAGGCTGTTTAATACCAATAGGCCGCCGGTTTGTGCCATCGCTTCAACGATAAGTACTCCTGGCATAACTGGCTCTTCTGGAAAGTGTCCCATAAAGAATGTTTCATTGCCAGTGACATTTTTTACACCAACAATCATTTTTTCTTTAATATCAATGACTTTGTCTACCAGTAGGAACGGCCAACGGTGTGGAAGTTTCTTTTTTATCGAGTTCACGTCCATTAATGGAGCTACAGAATCGTCATAAATAGGAGCTTGCACTTCCTGCTTTTTCAAATCTTTGCGAATGATTTTAGCAAGATCAGTGTTGATTTTATGCCCGGGGAAGGTCGCGATTACTTTTCCTTTGATGGGTTTGCCAATCAACGCCAGGTCGCCAATGATGTCCAGTAGCTTGTGACGTGCAGGTTCATTTGAGAAATGTAAATCACCACTTAGGTATCCTAGTTGTTTTGCGTCCTGACGTGGTTGGTGAAGCAAATCAGCCAATTGGTCAAAATCCTCCTGCGACATTTCTTTGTCGTAGATTACAATGGCATTTTTTAAGTCGCCACCTTTGATTAGTCCCAATTTAAGAAGTTGTTCGATCTCACGAACAAATACAAACGTTCTTGAGTGTGCTATTTGAGTGCTGTAATCTTCAAGCGATGCTAATGTTGCAAACTGATTGTTCAAAACTGGTGAGTCAAAACCAATGTGAACATCCAAACTGTAAACATCATCGGGAAGGAGGGTGATTTTTGCACCAGTTTCAGGTATGCAATATTCTATTTTTTTGCGTACAATAAAGTAATCTTTGTCTGCTTTTTGTTCTTCAATGCCAACTTCCTGTATTTTCTCAACATAGAATTTGGCACTTCCATCCAATATAGGGAATTCCGGAGCATTTACCTCCAGCAAGCAATTGTCTATTCCTAATGCATAAAGGGCTGACATTGCATGCTCAACGGTGCTTACTTGCATGTCTCCTTTTTTCAAAACTGTACCACGAGTGGTTTCTGCTACATATTCAGCAACTGCATCCATGATTGGCTGATCCGGCATGTCAACTCGTTTGATTTTGATGCCATGATTTTCGGGTGCAGGGTTAAATGTCAATGTGATTTCAAGCCCGGAATGCAGTCCTTTGCTACTTAGACTAAAGGCTTGTTTAATAGTTTTTTGATTCGACATGTTTCGGATGTTACAAACGAAGTCTGTAGTCACTACAGACTGTTTGAAGCTAATAGTGTATATTATTTTAGTTTTTCTTCCAGTTCGTCAATGCGTTTTTGCATTGCGTAAACCAATCTTTGAAGCTCTGGCAGGTTTTTGTATACAATAGCAGACTTTTGAAAGTTCATAAGTTGTATTGCCGGAGTGCCCATCAAAATTTGATTCGATTTTTTTATAGAGTTTGGAACACCGGTTTGTGCGCCAAAAATAGTGCCATCTGCTATCTGTATGTGTCCGGCTATACCTACCTGACCAGCTACTGTACAACGGTTCCCTAGTTTTGTAGATCCTGAAATGCCTGTTTGTGAGGCGATAACGGTATGTGAACCAATTTCTACATTGTGAGCGATTTGTACTAAATTATCAAGTTTTACACCTTTGCGAATAATGGTGCTACCCATAGTGGCTCTGTCAACGACAGTGTTTGCCCCAATTTCCACATCATCTTCAAGTACAACATTCCCCATTTGTGGAATTTTTTTGTATGATCCATCTTCTGTGGGGGCAAAACCAAAGCCATCGGAGCCAATCACACACCCGGAATGCAGGATGCAATTGTCGCCGACAACGCATTTGTGGTAAATTTTTACACCGGAAAAAAGAGTCGTGTTTTTACCTACTTTGGCGCCAGTTTCAATGCTCACCTGAGCAAACACAGAACTGCCTTCGCCAATTGTCACTCCATCTCCAATAAATGCAAATGGTGCGATATACACATTTTCGCCCAGTTGAGCTGATTCTGAAATGTATGCTAAAGGTGAAATGCCGGTCTTGCGAGGCTGAGCTTGCTCTACCAATGATAAGAGAGTGGCAAGAGCTGCATAAGCATCTGGTACTCGTATGAGAGTGGCCTGAATCTCTTTTTCTGCTTCAAAAGTATTGTTGACAAGCACAATACTTGATTTACTTTCGTAAATGTACTGTGTGTATTTTGGATTTGACAGAAAGCTAAGGGTGCCGGGACGCCCTTCTTCTATTTTAGAGAAATCACTGACTTTTACATCAGGATTGCCTTCTACAGTACCTCCAAGAAAGCTTGCAATTTGTTGAGCACTAAACTCCATAAGAAAAAATTTTTGCAAAAGTACTATAATTATTCCAATTGACCATAAATCGGCACAAGGTATTAACCCAAATTAATCTATCTTGATCTATTTGGATACTGTTTTCATACAATAACATTGATTTAAAGTCAATTGTATGCTAACGGAATTTTTCGGTATTTAGTATTTTCGCAGGGAGAAAACAAAGCTCAATCCGCCTGACGGAGAACATTTCGCAGATATGTTGCCTTTGTGGTAGATAACTGCATTTTTTACAATAGCCAAACCGAGGCCGGTACCTCCCAGTTTACGGCTACGGCCTTTATCCACACGATAAAACCGTTCAAAAAGTCGGTTTAAATGCTCTTCTGCCACACCAATGCCATTGTCTGAAAATGAAAAATAATAAAATGAAGCGTCTTCGCGGAAGCACTTGATGTCAATCGTTAGATTGTCGCCGGCATAAGCTAATGCGTTGTCTAGTAGGTTCCTGAAAATAGAGTAGATGAGCGACTTGTTGCCGATTATCTTTAGATTGTCGCCAAAGTTAGTCAGTACACTACAGTGGCGTTGCTCAATTTCAAGATGAACATCATTGATGACATCAATGATGATATTGGATATGTTAAATTCTTCTTTGTCGAAGATACGGTTTCCTTCGTCAATCTTATTTAATGTGGAAATATCTTGCAACAAGTCTCTTAGCCTTTGCGCTTGTTGAAACGAGCGCTCTATGAAAAAGCGTTGCCGAGCCGGATCCAGTTCAGGGTTTTCCAGGATACTTTCCATATAGCCCAAAATGCTGCTTACCGGCGTTTTGAGCTCGTGAGAAATGTTTTGGGTTAGCTGGCGTTTTAGCTGGTTTTCGTGTTCCTGGGTCGATATATCGTTGATAGATATTTCAAATGTATCATCCTGAAATACTATGCACTGTATCGAAAAGATACGAGCACCTTTTTCTACAGTAATTTTCTTGCGGTTTTGCCGTTTGAAGAGCAGGTTCTGATCAATAAACTGATTGATTTCAGACAATTCCGGTAGTTGAAAAATGTCATCCGAACTTTCGCTTTGCTTGTCGGCAAGCATATTGGTGTATTGTACAAAATGGGTGTTTACCAGAATTTCCTTTTTGTCGGCTGAGAAAATGCCCAGACCTTCCTGCGAAATCTGGAGGTGCTTGATCAGTTTTTCACGCTCGCGGTTTACCTCGTCCTTCGTTTTCAAAAGCAATTTGTAAAGTTGTACGATGTGTTCGCTGATTTCACCTAGTTCGTCATTCGGAAAGTCAATCACTGCTTCCGGAAGCTCGCCTTGCTCTGCTTTTCGGGTGAAGATTCGGAGTCGATCTACTGATCTGCTAAAGTTTCTTGAAATGAAATACAAAGCTATCGTTCCTATTATCAGCACGAAAAGCATGAAGTAGAAGAAAAATGTGTTGGCTTTCAGCGTACTGATCAGGCTGACGTTGTAAGGAAGCGCACTCCGTACATAAATATTATTGAATTTGTGTGCTAAATAATAGTAATTATTCCCTGTGGATATTGAATGTCTGATGGCTTTTCCATTGGGCTGATAATTGGCCATTTGTATTTCGGGGCGGTTGAGATGATTCGTTAGCTTTATCCCCTTTTCTATAAACGAATCGAATGTGACATACCCTGCTGAATCAATGACTGTTACACGCAACGTACTGTCTGGGAATAACTTTACGTAGTCTTCCAGTTGTTCCCATGACGGATTTCTTTCCTGAAGAAATCGATGAATTGTAAAATTGTATATACTTAACTGATTATCAAGCTGCTCTGTCCTGAATTCTTTTTCGCGTTGGTATTGAAAAAAACAGATGGTGGCCAGCATGACAAAGAAGATGCTGAAGAAATATAAAAATAACCTGCGGGTAAGCGTCATTGAGCGGGTAGATTGTAAGGTTGATTATTCTTCAAAACAATAGCCGTATCCCAATCGGGTGACAATGTTTTTTCCGTAGGGTCCAATTTTTTTTCTGAGTCGAGTGATGTTTACATCAATTGTACGGTCTAGAACCACCACTTCGTCGCTCCAAACGCGGGATAGCATTTCGTCGCGGGAGAAAACACGATTTTTATTTTCCAGAAAAAGTTTCAAAATTTCAAATTCCTTTTTTGTAAATGGGATTTCAATGCCCTCCAAAACTACTTTTTTATTGTTTACATCCATTTCCAGTTTTTCATATGTAAGCTTGAGAATTGGGGTCGCATCAGTCTTTTTATTATCTACACGGCGGATGACGGCTTTTACGCGGGCAATAACTTCGCGAATGGAAAATGGTTTTGAAATATAATCATCTGCTCCGATGTTGAAGCCGGTGAGTCGATCGTTCTCACTGTCTTTTGCTGTAAGAAAAATGATGGGGATAAGTGCTGTTTTGGGATTCTCGCGCAGAGTGCGAGCCATTCTGAAACCCGATATTTCTCCCATCATTACGTCCAGAAGCAATAAATTGTAACTGCTAATGTCTTTTTTTAGAGCTTCTTCAGCAGAGTAAGCCACATCTACAGTATAACCTTCGTTTTCCAGATTAAACTGTAGTATTTCACATAAATCTTCTTCGTCGTCAACGACTAATATTCGGTATGGATTCATAATTATTTTGTCATTAAAAATACGTTACAAAGAAACGATTCGATTGTTTCGGTCGTGTGTAATAAACATTACAAAGATATTACAATTTGTGACTTGAGAATTGAAATGATTGAAAATGTTGAAAATAACAGCGGCTACCCCTTGTTGGATAGCCGCTGAACGCTAGGAAAATAAACTGGAATCGTGTGTCTAGTCTTCTTCTTTTTTGGTTGCTTCGTATTCTTTCAGCAATTTGTCCTGAATATCCATTGGCACCAGTTCGTAGCTGGCAAATTTCATGGTGAACGAAGCGCGTCCGCCGGTGAGTGAACTTAGCGTGGTTGAATAGCTGCTGAGTTCTTTCAGAGGAACTTTGGCAATCAGCTTTTCAAAACCTTTTTCACTTTGCATGCCCATAATGATGGCTCTGCGTCCCTGAAGGTCGCTCATTACATCGCCCATGCGGTCGGATGGAGTGAGCACTTCCACGTCGTATACCGGTTCGAGCAGTTTAGGACCTGCTTCTTTAAAGGCTTGTGCAAAGGCGTTGCGACCTGCCAACCGGAACGAGATTTCGTTGGAATCAACGGGGTGCATCTTGCCGTCGTACACAATTACGCGAACGTCGCGTGCATACGACCCGGTCAATGGCCCCTGCTCCATGCGGTCCATCAAACCTTTCAGGATGGCGGGGATAAAGCGTGCATCGATAGAACCGCCCACGATACTGTTGATCAGCACCAGCTTTCCGCCCCATTCCAAATCGATTGTCTGGCTGTCGCGGTTGCTGATTTTGTATTCCTGACCACCAAAACGGAAGGTGTCCGGCGCTGGCATACCTTCGTAGTATGGTTCAATTATCATGTGTACCTCGCCAAACTGTCCGGCACCACCCGATTGCTTTTTATGGCGGTAATCGGCGCGGGCATTCTTGGTAATGGTTTCGCGGTACGGAATTTTCGGCTCTTTGAATTCGATGGCAATTTTATCGTTGTGTTCTACACGCCATTTCAGGGTGCGAAGGTGAAATTCGCCCTGTCCGTAAAGAATGGTTTGTTTCAACTCTTTGGATTGCTCTATAATCCAGGTTGGGTCTTCTTCGTGCATGCGGGTCAGTACTTCGCTCAGTTTTTCCTCATCGGCTTCGGAGGCTGCTCTAATGGCACGACGATATTTCGGATCGGGATATTTAATTTCCTTGAAGTCGTACTCGCAGCCTTTTTCGTTCAGCGTATTGCCGGTGCGGGTATCTTTCAGCTTTACGGTAGCGCCAATGTCGCCAGCCACAAGCATATCTACCTTGTTGCGGATTTGTCCGGCCACGGCAAAAATCTGGCTGAGCCTTTCTTTTGATCCCCGATCAACATTCACCACATCATCCCCTTCTTTTACTTTGCCACTCATTACCTTGAAGTACGAAACTTCGCCGATATGAGGCTCTACGCTGGTTTTGAATACATACAAGCTGGTTGGTCCGTTTGGATCCGGCTTTACTTCTTGGCCATCGATTGTTTTTGGATTTTGAGTAAGTTCTACGCTTGGTACTACATTGCCTACAAACTCCATGAGGCGACGAACGCACATATCTTTGCCGGCGCATACGCAGAACACAGGGAACATGTCGCGGTGTAGCAGTCCTTTGCGGATACCAACGCGCATTTCTTCTTCGTCGAGCGACCCCTGATCGAAGAATTTTTCCATCAATCCTTCGTCGTGTTCGGCTGCTGCTTCTACCAATATATTATGTAATTCTTGCGCTTTTTCTATTTGATCGTTAGGAATCTCCAGTACATCCGGTGTTCCACCTTCGGGCTTCCAACGATACATTTTCATTTTGAGAACATCAACAACGGCGTTGAATTGTGGTCCAACATTTACAGGGTATTGAATCTGTACTACTTTTGGTCCAAAATTCTCTTTTAGTTGTTCAAGAGTCTTGTCGAAGTCGGCCTTGTCATGGTCCAACTGGTTGGTAACGAAAATGACGGGCTTGTGGAATTTTTCGGTGTACCTGAAATGGTTTGTTGTACCTACCTCAACCCCGTAGTGAGTGTTGATCAGAATTAGTGCCGTATCAGTAACATTTAATGACGTAACAACACCTCCAATAAAGTCGTCGGAACCTGGACAATCGATAAAATTGAGTTTTTTGTCTAACCATTCAGTTTGAATGATGGTGGAAAATACGGAATATCCGTAATCTTTTTCGACAGGAAAGTAATCTGAAACAGTGTTTTGTGCGGCCACTGTGCCTCTGCGTTTTATAACTCCACTCTCGAAAAGCATCGCTTCTACAAGAGTGGTTTTCCCGGCGCCGGAACTACCCAGCAATGAAATGTTTTTAATTTCACTTGATTGATATACTTTCATACGTATTAAACTTTTAGAAATTAATACTAGTAAAATAAGGAACTTGTGCGATGTAAAATCGACAGGCAATGTATGAAATATATCTTAAAATGAATGAGTGTTAAGTATGTTTTACAGCATGAATTTTTATACTCATATTAGTCATTGTCTATGGAAAGGCTTTCCTGTCTATTTTTTCTCGCAAAGATGGCTTTTGTCTCTTTGATGAAATCGGCGGATGAAAATAAATAGAACGCAAGAATAGCAATGCAAATTATAGACATTGAGGCGAAAACAATATGGCTGTTTTCTTCGGTGAGGTAGGTAATGCCCGAAAACAAGGCGGTTCCGGTAAGCACCAGTATAAAGGTTATCAGATTCAGATACCCGAAAATATCGCCCACTTTACGTCCCAGGCCTGCGTTTTGAATAATGGATAAACAGGGAATCTGAAACAAGCCGCCAGCAAAAGCAATACTGAAAATAACAGCAATGTAGACAGGCAGGCTCATAGGAATGAAACCAACTAAAGCAAAGAGAATACTCATCATAGCTATGGATGGTAAAATAAGCCCTTTCTTTACTTTACTGCCTGAAATTTTTCCTGCCGTAAGCGTTCCCAGCGCAATACCAATAGCCGTACAAGCCATCACCATGCCGGTGGTTGAATTGTTGGTGTGATACTGGTGCTGCGTGTGGATAACCAGGTTCATTTGCAGCATGCCGCCGATCAGCCAAAAAGCGGATGCTCCGAAAACGGCACTGTTTACATGTTTGTACCGGCTGGCGAATCTGTATGAATCGATGATAAAGCGAATGGGATTTAGGGTGCCTTTTTCGTCCTTGTTTTCAGGAAGTTCGTTGGCTCTGATGCTTCGGGTTACAAAATAGCCGGCGATAGCAAGGCCGAGATAGCCGGCCATCACCGCCCACTGGTTGTAGTAATCGGCAGCAATCGAAGCAACCACCGTGCCTGTCAGGATGCCGAGGAAGGCCATCATCTCAAAAACGCCACTTCCGTAGGAGACGCCTTCTTCGCCGCCAATGTCACGGATTAAGCTGTATTTGGCGGGTGAATAAAGACAGCTGATAATGCCCATCAGCAATACGCAGAACACGGCTGTGAGTGGCCAGTGAAAATAAAAAGCGATGCAGGCAAGTGCCAAAACGGGAATCTCAAGTAGCTTGCCAAGTTTGAATACTGATTTCTTGGAATAAATAACGGCCAATCTGCCTGCCAGTGGCGACAAAAACAGATACGGAATGACCAGCGAAGCGGAAACAAAGGAAATGAGTTGCGACTGCGTCAACCAACCCGGTAAAGTCCAGCTGACGGCAATAAAGATGATGCAGTTCTTGAGAAAGTTATCGTTGAAAATCCCGAGAAAGTTACTCAGGAAGAGGGCTGTCCATTTGTTTTTTGTCATGTCTGCAAAAATAGCCGATTTTGGTCAATTGCCCAATAAGTAGTGATGAAACAAAAAACGAACCTCCGTTTCCAGAGGTTCGTTTTGCATTTATGTGATAATCGAATGAAATTATCCAACAATTTTCTTGAACAGATTTTTCATGTTCACAGCATCGCCGATGATTTTGTGCAGGTCGGCAATAGCAACACGTTCCTGCTGCATGCTGTCGCGATGGCGGATAGTTACGCAGTTGTCTTCCAGCGTTTGGTGGTCCACAGTGATGCAGAATGGAGTACCCACGGCATCCTGACGGCGGTAACGTTTTCCGATAGAGTCTTTCTCATCGTAAGTACATTTGAAATCGAATTTCAAATCGTTGATGATTTCGCGTGCTTTTTCAGGCAGACCGTCTTTTTTTACCAACGGCATTACGCAGGCTTTTACCGGTGCAAGTACGGCTGGCAATGTCAATACCACACGACTTTCACCGCCTTCCAGCACTTCTTCTTTGTACGAAGCTGCCATGATAGACAGGAACGTACGGTCAACACCGATAGAGGTTTCGATTACGTAAGGAACGTATGATTGGTTCAATTCAGGATCGAAATATTTGATGTTTTTACCGGAATATTTTTCGTGGCTGCTCAAATCGAAATCGGTACGTGAGTGAATTCCTTCTACTTCTTTAAATCCAAATGGCATTTCGAATTCGATATCGGTTGCCGCGTTAGCGTAGTGAGCCAGTTTGTCGTGGTCATGGTAGCGATATTTGTGGTCGCCCAGTCCGAGCGCTTTGTGCCATTTTAGGCGGAATTCTTTCCAGTGCTCAAACCATTTCATTTCTTCGCCCGGACGAACAAAGAACTGCATTTCCATTTGTTCGAACTCGCGCATACGGAAGATGAACTGACGAGCAACGATTTCGTTACGGAAGGCTTTACCAATCTGTGCAATCCCGAAAGGAATTTTCATACGACCGGTTTTCTGCACGTTCAGGAAGTTCACAAAGATACCCTGAGCTGTTTCCGGACGCAGGTAAATTTTCATCGCGCCATCGGCTGTAGAACCCATTTCGGTAGAGAACATCAGGTTGAACTGACGAACGTCGGTCCAGTTTTTTGTTCCGCTGATAGGACAAACCACTTCGTAATCCACGATGATTTGTTTCAATTCTTCCAGGTTGCTGTCGTTCAGTGCCTGTACAAAACGAGCATGGATTTCGTCGCGTTTAGCCTGGTTTTCAAGCACACGCTCGTTGGTAGAACGGAAAACTGCTTCGTCGAATTTTTCGCCAAAACGTTTCGCCGCTTTTTCCACTTCCTTGTTCATTTTGTCGTCGTATTTGGCCAAAAGGTCTTCGATCAATACGTCGGCACGGTAGCGTTTTTTGCTGTCTTTGTTGTCGATCAAAGGATCGTTGAAAGCATCCACGTGACCCGAAGCTTTCCAGGTTGTGGGGTGCATGAAGATGGCTGCATCGATACCTACCACGTTTTCGTTGAGGAGTACCATGCTGTCCCACCAGTATTTCTTAATGTTGTTTTTTAGTTCAACACCATTCTGACCGTAGTCGTAAACGGCGCCAAGACCGTCGTAAATTTCGCTCGAAGGAAATACGAAACCGTACTCTTTGCAATGAGCGATCAATTTTTTAAAAACATCTTCCTGTGAAGCCATAATATTATTTACAAATTATATTTTTCGAATCTGCTGAAGCATTTGAATTCAACTAAATATATTGTTATTCATCTGCTTCTGAATGGTTTTTGTCGCTTGTAAAATGATTATTTCATCATCTGCAACAGTGTTGGCAATATTGTGATTGCCTGCTTGTTCTGTCGGGATAAAGACGAATTTGCGTTGCTTTTGTCCTGCAAAATCCGGAATTTTATCCTCAAAAAACGGAAGCGCAAAGTTACTGATTTTTTTGTATATTTGTGAGTTCAATTCAAAAATCTAAAAGGTAACAGGCTTTTAAATAATACTTTCCCACATGAGTACCGACGAAATAATTGATGCTGAAAACGAACCGGAAGAAGTAACGGGGGCTGAAGAATCTGCCGAAGATGCTGGTTCGGGTGCCCATTCCAATTATAAAGTGCCCAAAATCACCGACGAAGCTGTGAAACACCACCTCTCGGGTATGTATCAGAACTGGTTTCTGGATTACGCCTCGTACGTAATTCTGGAACGTGCTGTGCCTGATATTTACGACGGGTTGAAGCCGGTGCAGCGACGCATTCTCCATTCGATGAAACGACTGGACGACGGTCGCTACAACAAAGTGGCGAACATCGTAGGGCATACCATGCAGTTTCACCCCCACGGCGACGCTTCCATAGGCGATGCGCTGGTGCAGTTGGGGCAGAAGGATTTGCTGGTGGACTGTCAGGGGAACTGGGGAAATATTCTCACCGGCGACGGTGCGGCTGCTCCGCGTTACATCGAGGCGCGTCTGTCTAAATTCGCAATCGAAACCGTTTTTAATCCCAAAACTACCGAATGGAAACTTTCGTACGACGGTCGTAACAAAGAACCGATTGCTCTGCCTGTAAAATTTCCGTTGCTTCTGGCACAGGGTGTTGAAGGTATTGCCGTAGGTTTGAATTCGAAAATTCTTCCTCACAATTTCAATGAACTTTGCGACGCTTGTGTGGCGCATCTTCGGGATGAAGAGTTTCAGTTGTTTCCTGATTTTCTGACAGGCGGCTCCATCGATGTGGCAAAATACAACGACGGTGAGCGTGGTGGTGCGGTAAAAATCCGTGCAAAAATCAGCAAAATCGACAATAAAACGCTGGCAATTACCGAGATTCCTTATGGCTCAAATACCTCAAAGCTAATTGATTCGATTATCAAAGCCAGCGAAAAAGGGAAAATTAAAATCCGCAAGGTGGACGATAATACGTCGGCCAACGTGGAAATTCTGGTGCATTTGCAGCCCGGCGTTTCGTCCGATAAAACCATCGACGCGCTCTATGCATTTACTGATTGCGAACTGAGTATTTCGCCCAACTGTTGTGTGATTCACGACCAGAAACCACGTTTTATGGGCGTGAGCGAGATGCTGCGCATCAGTTGTGATCATACCAAAGACTTGCTGGAAGCCGAACTTCGCATTCAGAAAGCGGAACTGGAAGAGCAATTATTCTTTACTTCGCTCGAAAAGATATTTATCGAAAACCGTATTTATAAAGATAAAGGATTCGAGGATAGTACATCTCAGGACGAAGTAGTGGCGCATATCGACAAGCGTCTCGATCCGTTCAAGCCGTCGTTTATTCGCGAAGTTCGTCGCGAAGATATTCTGAAATTGCTCGAAATCAAAATGATGCGTATCACCAAATTCGACACCGATAAGGCGAACGATACCTTGATTTCACTTCAGAAAAAGATCGACGAGGTACAATATGAGTTGGATCACCTGGTGGATTATACCATTTTCTGGTTTGAAAATCTAAAAAATAAATACGGAAAAGATTTTCCACGACGTACGGAAATCCGCAACTTCGAAACCATTATTGCAACCAAAGTAGTGGAGGCAAACGAGAAATTGTACGTCAATTACGAAGAAGGATTTATTGGAACGGCACTGCGCAAAGATGAATTTGTGTGCAATTGTTCTGATATTGACGACATTATCATTTTCTTTAAAGATGGAAAATATAAAATTGTAAAGGTGGCCGACAAGCTTTTTGTGGGCAAAAATATTCTTTACCTGAATGTTTTCAAGAAAAATGATAAGCGGACCATTTACAATGCCATCTATCACGACGGCAAAACCGGACCGTATTATATCAAGCGTTTTGCGGTGTATGGAATTACCCGTGACAAAGAATACGACATTACGCAGGGAACGGCTGGTTCGAAGGTGATTTACTTTACTGCCAATCCGAATGCGGAGGCCGAAGTGGTGCGCGTAACGCTGAAACCAAAACCCCGCTTGTTTAAATTGGTATTTGAAAAAGACTTCTCGGATATTGCCATCAAAGGACGTCAGTCGATGGGTAATATTTTGACGAAGAATGATATACAAAAAATTGCACTCAAGCAGAAAGGTGGTTCCACACTGGGCGGTCGTCAGGTTTGGTTCGATCGGGATGTGTTGCGTCTGAACTACGACAAACGTGGTGAATATCTGGGTGAATTCCTGAGCGAGGATACTATTTTGGTGGTTTCTTCGAAGGGGGAATATTATTGCTCTAGCTTTGATGTGAACAATCATTACGATAAAGACATTATGGTGATCGAGAAATTCGATCCGAATAAAGTGTGGACGGTGGCGCTGTGGGATGCCGAACAGAAATATTATTACCTGAAACGCTTCCAATTCGAAGCCAGTCAGAAAAAACAGAACTTCCTGGGTGAAAATAACGATTCGCGCCTGATGCTGATGACGGATGTGGATTATCCGCGCATCGAAGTGCTGATGGGCGGTGCCGATGCGTACCGGGAACCACTGGTGGTGGATGCCGAAGAATTTATCGGTGTGAAAAGTTTCAAGGCCAAAGGAAAACGTTTGACGACTTTCGAAGTGTCGGTAATCAACGAACTGGAGCCTTTACGCTTCAAAACTCCCGAGCCGGAAGCTATTGAAGGCGAATCGGAAGGTGGCGATGACGGTGCCGACGAAGATTTGAACGGGGATGATGTAAATCAGACAGAAGAAACGGTAGATGTTGAAGAAGTTGCTCCTGAGGTAGTAGCCGAAGTGAAGCCAAAAGCAAAAGCGAAGCCAGAAACTCCGGCTCCAAAGCCAGAGAATAATTCTTCGGGCGATGGTGGCGACAGCGGTGAGCAATTGTCGTTATTCTAATAGTAAATGGGTGAGTTTATGCTTACCCATTTTTGTTTTTATTAAACAATGATTGATCTAATTGCAGAAAAATTTCCGTAATTTTGCGGCGTTTTTAGATCTCAGAAGAAATACATCGAAAAAATAAATAGTATCCATACAATGGCTAAAGAATTTAAGTATCAAGATCCTTTTCCCATGGGAAAAGACAAAACCGAATACTACCTGCTCACCAAAGAGCATGTATCGGTAAGTGAATTCGACGGACAGGAAATCCTGAAAGTTGAACAGGAAGGTTTGACCAAAATGGCCCGTGCTGCCATGCGCGACTGTTCGTTTTTGTTGCGTCCTGCCCACCAAAAGCAAGTGGCAGCTATTTTGGCTGACCCGGAAGCAAGCGAAAATGATAAATATGTGGCTTTGACCATGCTTCGCAATGCCGAAATTGCTGCAAAAGGCGTATTGCCTTTCTGTCAGGATACCGGTACAGCTACTGTGTATGCTAAAAAAGGCAACAATGTGTGGACAAACGGTGATGACGAAGAAGCGCTTTCGAAAGGAATTTACGAAACCTATACGCAGGAAAATCTTCGTTACTCGCAGAATGCAGCCCTGAATATGTACGATGAAGTGAATACTGGTACCAACCTGCCTGCTCAGATTGACCTGGTTGCCAGCCACGGAAGTGAATATAAATTTCTGTTTATCGCCAAAGGGGGTGGTTCGGCCAACAAATCTTATCTTTTTCAGGAAACAAAAGCCTTGTTGAATCCGGCTTCGTTGGAGAAATTTCTGACTGAAAAAATGAAAACACTGGGTACAGCTGCTTGTCCTCCTTATCACATTGCGTTTGTGATTGGTGGTACTTCGGCTGATGCTTGTATGAAAACCGTGAAACTGGCTTCGACTAAATATTACGATGAACTTCCTACTGAAGGTAATGAGTTGGGACAAGCTTTCCGCGATGTAGAATTGGAGCAAAAAATCCTGAAACAAGCTTATGCTTCGGGTTACGGTGCACAGTTTGGCGGTAAGTATTTTGCACATGATATCCGCATTGTTCGTTTGTCGCGCCATGGTGCTTCTTGTTTTGTGGGTATGGCTGTGTCATGTTCGGCCGACCGTAACATTAAGGCGAAAGTCAATAAAGATGGTATCTGGGTTGAAAAAATGGAAGACAATCCGGGACAATATATTCCTGCTGAATTGCGTCAGGCTGGCGAAGGCGATGCAGTGAAAATTGACCTGAATCAACCAATGGCCGATATTTTGGCTACGCTGAAACAATATCCGGTGGCAACCCGTTTGTCGTTGACTGGCACTATTGTAGTAGGTCGCGATATTGCACATGCAAAACTGAAAGAAGTGCTGGACTCAGGAAAACCATTGCCGGAGTACGTAAAAAATCACCCGATTTATTATGCAGGCCCAGCAAAAACTCCAAGCGGTATGGCTTCAGGTTCATTCGGACCTACCACAGCTGGTCGTATGGACTCGTATGTTGATTTGCTTCAGGCAAATGGTGGCAGTATGATTATGATTGCCAAAGGCAACCGCTCGCAGCAAGTGACTGATGCTTGTGCCAAATACGGTGGTTTCTATTTGGGGTCGATTGGTGGTCCGGCGGCTATCCTAGCAGAACAAAACATCAAAAAAGTAGAATGCCTGGAATATCCTGAATTGGGTATGGAAGCCATCTGGAAAATTGAAGTAGTGGATTTCCCTGCTTTCATTCTGGTGGATGACAACGGAAATGATTTCTTTAAACAAATCAAGCCAACTATGGTTTGCTAAGTATAATTGTTGATAACTGAACAGGGGTGGTTTCCGATTGGAAATCACCCCTGTTTTTCATTATCACAATACTATCTCTCTTATTTTACTGTATTTTCCGAGAACAGAAGTTCTTCGTATCTGTTGTTAGCAGTGAGGTTGATCAATGTCAGATATTTTTTGTATTGATAGCCTGAAAGCGTGTTTTTTGCATTGGCAAGGTTGAAATTCATTGCTTTTTCTGCTTTAGCTTCGTCGCCGTCTTTCAGGGCAGCTTTCATGCGCAATTCAGTGATTTCGCAGATGTATTTCAAATGTTCAGCTTGATCGCTGTCGGCGTCAATATATTTCATTACTCCGTTGAATGCAATTGAATCATTCAGTTTGTAGAATACTTCACATTCTACGGGGTTGATTGCTTTTGTTGAAGTTGCAACAGCAACCAGAGCTACGATGGCTAATACTATCTTTTTCATAATTTGTTTCCTTTCTTAATAACTAATACACAATCTTTTTTCTAATACCTTATTTTAATGAACTAAGAGAAGCAAAGTTGTTCTCGTCTCTTAG
>JBJOOU010000225.1:0-13778 GCA_046051105.1 Bacteroidota bacterium | reverse complement strand
TGTAGTTGACTTAACTGTACGTTTGGAAAAAGCTGCTTCTTACGAAGAAATCAAAGCTGCTGTTAAGACTGCTTCTGAAACTTCAATGAAAGGCATCCTTGGATATACTGAAGATTCAGTTGTATCTACTGACTTCGTTCACGAAGTACGTACTTCAGTTTTCGACGCTAATGCTGGTATCGCTTTGAACGGTAACTTCGTAAAATTAGTTAGCTGGTATGACAACGAGTGGGGTTATTCAAACAAAGTGTTGGATTTGATCGCACACATGGATACAGTAAAATAAGCTGACTCCTATACAATATAAAATCCTCTTCGGGCAACTGGAGAGGATTTTTTTTATTTTATTCGTTTTCAGGTATAAACAAGAGGCTGTTCTCCCCGGAGTATTCTAAGTCCTGCAAGAGCAAGGGCTTCAAGTTCGTCTTCGCCCGGATAGATAACCACTTTAGTAAAACCGGATATCATATTCTCAATATACGAAGTTACAAATTGACTGTGAGCTACACCCCCTGTGAGGATAGTTGCATCGACTTTACCTTCGAGTATAGCATACATGGCACCAATTTCTTTCACTATTGTATAGGCCATCGCTTCGAGAATTAGCTTTGCATGCTTGTCGCCATTTTCAATTCTTTTGGATATTTCTTTTACGTCGTTCGTTTCGAGATGAGCCGACAGTCCTCCATGTCCCGCCAGAAGTGAATTGATTTCGGATTCTGTGTATTTTCCGCTAAAGCAAAGCTGAACAAGTTGTCCGGCATCCAGTGTGCCTGCCCTTTCCGGTGAGAGTGGACCGTACCCATCAAGTCCCTGATTGAGGTCGATTACCTTGCCATGTTTGTGGGCGGCAACAGATATACCTCCGCCCATGTGTGCGATAATTAGATTTAAATGTTCATAATCGGTGTTCTGTGATTGTGCATACTTTCGTGCCATTGCCTTGTGATTAAGGGCGTGAAATTGAGATCTACGGGGCATGAATGGTAGTCCGCTAATGCGGGCGATGTCCTGCATTTCGTCTACAACAACCGGGTCGGCAATGTATGCTTTGCAATTCTCTATTTCGCTGGCTAGCATATGTGCAATAATGCCTCCCAGATTGCTGGCGTGCTCGCCCTTGGTGTTATATAGCAGGTCGTTAAGTAGTTTGGCGTTTACTTCGTACACGCCTGATGGCAGTGGGTGGACAAGTCCTCCTCTGCCTACGATGGTGGAAATGGAACTTAATGGAACGTTTCTGCTTGCCAATATATTTGTTATCAGTAGTTTCCTGTAGTTGCTTTGTTCGAATTTGCTACTATAAGGTTCAAGTTCGCTGGCTGTGTGTGTGATGTTGAGTTTAAAAATGGTATGCTCGTTTTCGTATAGTCCCAGTTTTGTGGATGTTGAGCCCGGGTTAATGGAGAGAATTCGTGTCATAGTGTATTTGTTGCTGCTGATTAACGGCAAAGATAAATGAAAGTAGGGATAGTTGATTGTGTTGAAATAAATATTTATGCAGTAAAATTGCATCTCCAGATGGATAACGCTGAAATGTTATAAAAAAATATTCTGAATTATTGCATGCTATTTTAATATTTATTGATAAAACTTTGGCATATAAATAATTATTTGTATTTTTGTACCCGAAATAGGAAATGGTGGAGGGGACGTTAGTCCCCTTGTTTTTTAATTATACCTAAGAATGATTTTAAAAGAAGCTATATATCAGGTTGTTGAGGCTTATCTTGATAGCTCTGATTATTATTTGGTCGATGTAAAAGTTTCTGCAGATAATAGTATTTCTGTAGAGATTGATTCATTTGATGGAGTGTCGATCGACTTCTGTATTGAATTGAGTCGTCATATCGAATCTCAATTTGATCGGGAAGTGGAAGATTATGAACTCCAGGTAAGTTCTGCCGGACTAACAGAGCCTTTCAAGGTGGTAAAGCAATACGAAAAGAACTTAGGCAATGAAGTGGAGGTGTTGACCAAGGCTGGCAAGAAGCTTACAGGGATTTTGGCTGATGCTAACGAAGCTGGCTTTGTGCTGGAAATAGAAAAAACTGTAAAGCCGGAAGGAGCTAAACGAAAAATGACTGTCGTTGAAAAGCTCACTTTTACCTACGAAGAAATTAAACATACAAAATATATTATTAGATTCAAATAAGCCATGAGCAAAAAAGAAACGATCAGCTTGATTGATACCTTTTCGGAATTTAAAGAGCTAAAAAGCATTGACCGCAGCACCTTGATAAGTGTAATGGAAGAATCGTTCCGCAATGTAATTTCTAAGATGTTCGGTACAGATGAGAATTACGACGTAATTATCAACCCTGACAAAGGTGACTTCGAAATTTATCGAAATCGTACTGTAGTTGCTGATGACGAATTAGAAGATCCGAATCTTGAAATTTCTCTTACAGATGCAAAGAAAATTGATGAGGATTATGAAATAGGAGAGGATGTAACCGATACCGTTGATTTTATTGGTTTTGGTCGTCGTGCTATTCTTACTCTGCGTCAAACTCTTTCTTCAAAAATTCTTGAACTTCAGAAAGATAATGTATATACAAAATATAGTGAGAAGGTAGGGCAAATCGTAAGTGCTGAACTGTATCAGATTTGGAAAAAAGAAATGTTGCTGATCGACGAAGATGGTAATGAACTTTATCTTCCTAAAACAGAGCAGATTCCATCAGACTTCTACCGCAAAGGCGATACTGTTCGTGCAGTCGTTGCCATGGTGGAAAATAAAAACAATAACCCTAAGATTATATTGTCCCGCACATCACCAGTATTTTTGGAGAGATTGTTCGAACTTGAAGTACCTGAAATCAATGAGGGACTGATAATTGTAAAAAAGATAGCCCGTATCCCTGGTGAACGTGCTAAAGTAGCCGTTGAATCATACGATGACCGTATTGATCCGGTGGGTGCTTGCGTTGGGGTGAAAGGTTCCCGTATTCATGGTATCGTTCGCGAATTGCGCAATGAAAATATTGATGTGATCAATTACACCAACAACACAAGTTTATTTATTTCACGTGCTTTAAGTCCTGCCAAAATTTCATCTATTCGTCTGAATGAGAACGATAAAAAGGCAGAGATCTATTTGAAACCTGATGAAGTATCACAGGCAATTGGTAAAGGAGGTTTAAATATCAAATTGGCTGGTATGCTAACGGGATATACTCTTGATGTATTCCGCGAAATGGATGATGAGGCCGAAATGGAAGATATTTATTTGGATGAGTTCAGCGATGAGATAGATCAGTGGGTGATTGACGCATTCAAAGCTATTGGTTGTGATACAGCGAAAGATGTATTAAGTATTCCACGACAGGATTTGATTCGCAGAACAGACCTGGAGGAAGAAACAATCGACGATGTGCTGGCTATATTGGCCGCAGAGTTCGAAGACGAAGCATAAGGCTATTTCGAAATAGCGATCTGTTCTTCCGTGTATCGCTGTAATTTATAAATAGGTAAACGGAAGTCATTACAACAAAGAGTAGAAACTGTAATATAAGCATATGTCCATAAGAATAAGTAAAGCCTGTAAAGATTTAAATGTCGGTTTATCAACCGCCTTGGAATTTCTGGCGAAAAAAGGCCACAAATTGCCTCACGATCCTAATGTGAAGCTCGAAGAGGATTTGTACCTTTTACTTGCAAAAGAATTTAATAAAGATATGGCTCTGAAGATTGAATCAGAGCGCATTAGTCAGGAACGGCATACAAAAGAAAAAGCCGGAACCGTGGCTCTTGATGGCTACAACACATCTAAGCAAAAGCCTGTTGAGAAACAGCCAGAGGTGATTCAAGTGAAAATTTCCGAAGACCAGCTCCCTCATTTCAAACCTGTTGGACATATCAATTTGGAATCGAAGGAGAAGGTGACCGAAAACCCAACCCCAGCATCTGCGCCAGTAGTAGAAGCGGCTGTTAAACCCGTTCCTGCTCCTACATCTGCCCCCAAACCGGAGGTGGAAAAAAGTGCCGTTGATGTACCGGTTGCTAAAGAACCTGTTGTTGCAGCGAAGGTACAGCCAGAAATTCAGGTGGTAGTAGAGCAAGCACCAGCTCCGGTTGTTGAGAAACCGATAGTAGTTGTCGAGGCTCCTAAACCTGCACCTAAGCCGGTTGAAGAAGTGAAACCGGTTGTGGTGGAGAGTAAGCCAGTAGTGGTGGAAGTGAAGAAAGAACCAGTGAAAGAGATTGTGGTTGAAAAAGCCGCTGAAGTTGTTACTCCTCAGCCAGAAAAAGAGGAGATCTTCTCATTAGGACGCCCAACTTTGGATGCGGCACCTGTGGTAGTTGGTACAATTGATTTGAACTTACTGAACCAAAGCACACGTCCAAAACCAAAAACAAAAGAGCAAAAACGGAAAGAGCGCGAGGATAAAAATAAACAAAGTGTCGATTCGAGAAAAGTAGTAGAGAAAAAAGTAGTTACTCGCGAAGGTGAAGAAACTACTGACGCTAACGGGCAACCAAAGAAAAAACGCGAACGCTTTTCGAGCCATAAAATTGACATCAATAAAGTGCCTCAACCGTCATCGAGTCAGCCACCAAAGACAGTCAATAAAAACCATGGCGGAGGTTCTGATCAGAACAAAAACAGAGATCAACGCTTTAAGAAGCCGGTAAAAGCTGCTGTAAGTGACGAAGATGTACAAAAGCAAATTAAAGAAACGCTAGCACGTCTTTCCGGTAATAATAAGAAAAATAAAGGAGCTAAATATCGTCGTGATAAGCGAGATAACTTGAACGCACGTCAGCAGGAGTTGGCAGAACTGGAACAAGCAGAAAGCAACATTCTGAAACTAACAGAGTTTGTAACTGTAAGTGAATTGGCTGTAATGATGGATGTTAGTGTTAATCAGGTTATCGGTACTTGTATGAGTATCGGAATGATGGTATCCATCAACCAACGCCTGGATGCTGAAACTATCAATATTGTAGCTGAGGAGTTTGGCTTTATTACCGAATATGTAAGTGCGGATGTAATTGAAGCGATTGGCGAAGAAGAGCCAGACCTCGAAGAGGATATGGAAGTAAGAGCGCCGGTAGTTGCAGTAATGGGACACGTTGACCACGGTAAAACTTCGCTACTCGACTATATTCGTAAAACGAATGTAATTGCGGGTGAGGCCGGAGGTATTACACAGCACATCGGTGCTTATAATGTAAAACTCGAAAACGGTCAGCGAATTACCTTCCTGGATACTCCGGGTCACGAAGCATTTACAGCGATGCGTGCCCGTGGTGCTAAAGTTACGGATATTGCAATTATTATCGTTGCGGCGGACGACAATGTGATGCCTCAAACTATCGAAGCAATCAACCATGCTTCTGCAGCCAATGTACCTATGATTTTTGCCATCAATAAAGTGGACAAGCCAGGTGCAAATCCTGAGAAAATCAAAGAAACTTTGGCGGGTATGAACTATCTGGTAGAAGACTGGGGGGGGAAATACCAATCACAGGATATCTCTGCAAAACAAGGTCTTGGAATAAAAGAACTGCTTGAAAAAGTATTGCTTGAGGCCGAAATGCTTGAGCTGAAAGCTAATCCGAATAAACGTGCGGTCGGTTCGGTGATCGAATCTTCATTGGATAAAGGTCGCGGATACATTTCTACTGTTTTGGTTGAGAATGGAACACTGCGTCAGGGCGATGTTGTATTGGCGGGAACTCATTTCGGTAAAGTAAAGGCGATGTTCAATGAACGTAATCAACGAATCAAAGAAGCACGTCCGGCTGAACCAGTATTGATCCTTGGTTTGAATGGAGCCCCGCAGGCAGGTGATAACTTCAATGTGATGGCTACAGAGCAGGAAGCCCGTGATATTGCCAACAAACGTGAACAATTGCAACGTGAGCAAAGTATCCGTACGAAGAAACACTTTACGCTGGATGAATTGGGACGTCGTATTGCATTGGGTGACTTCAAAGAACTTAACATCATCGTTAAGGGTGATGTGGATGGTTCCGTTGAGGCGCTTGCAGACTCATTATTGAAACTTTCGACAGAAAACATCCAGATCAATGTTATTCACAAAGCTGTTGGTGCAATTTCGGATTCCGATATCTTGTTGGCGGCTGCTTCAAATGCAATTATTTGTGGATTCCAGGTGCGTCCAACTTCATCAGCCCGCAAAATGGCTGATAAGGAGGAAATCGATATCCGTTTATATTCTATCATCTACGATGCGATTGAAGAAATCAAATCAGCAATGGAAGGTATGTTGTCGCCTGAGATTAAAGAAGAGATTACTGCGACCGTTGAAATTCTTGAAGTATTCAAGATTACGAAAGTGGGTACAGTGGCCGGATGTTTGGTGCGTGAAGGTAAAATTAAACGAAGCAACAAAATTCGCATCATTCGCGATGGCATCGTAGTGTATTCAGGTGAACTTGCTTCTCTGAAACGCTTTAAAGATGACGTAAAAGAAGTGGGCGTGAACTACGAGTGTGGTTTGAATATTCTGAACTACAATGATATCCGTGTAGGCGATATGATTGAAAGTTACGAAGAAACTGAGGTGAAGAAAACTCTTTAAGAGTTCATACATCACTGATCATAAATGAGCTGTCCTTTAGAGGGCAGCTCTTTTTTTTTGTCAATGGCCTTGTGGTCTTGTATGGGGGGGGGATAAAAAATGCCCTGCCTCCAAAGTGAAGCAGGGCATTTTTATATAAGAATCTTTCTGATTAGTCTTGTAATTTCGCTTTCAGGAACTCGCGGTTCAGGCGAGCAATGTGCGAAATAGAAACGTTTTTAGGACATTCAGCTTCGCAAGCACCAGTGTTGGTACAGTTACCGAAACCAAGTTCGTCCATTTTAGCCACCATTGCTTTTGCACGGGCAGCAGCTTCTACACGACCTTGTGGAAGAAGTGCCAACTGGCTTACTTTTGCAGAAACGAACAACATAGCCGATCCGTTTTTACAAGCAGCAGCGCAAGCACCACAACCGATACAAGAAGCAGCATCCATTGCTTCATCAGCGTCAACTTTTGGAATTGGAATTGCATTACCATCAGGTACACCACCGGTGCTGATTGATACGTAACCACCAGCTTGAATGATTTTATCGTAAGCACTACGATCCACCATCAAGTCTTTGATTACAGGGAATGCAGCCGAACGCCAAGGCTCAACTGTGATAGTTTCACCATCTTTGAAGTTACGCATGTGCAACTGACAAGTAGTGATTTCACCATCAGGTCCGTGAGGATGTCCGTTGATGTACATACTACACATACCGCAAATACCTTCGCGACAGTCGTGATCGAAGGCGATTGGCTCTTTGCGTTCGCGGATTAATTGTTCGTTCAGCACGTCCATCATTTCGAGGAAAGAGCTGTCGGTAGAAACATTATCTAATTTATAGGTTTCGAATTGTCCTTTTGCTTTCGAACCTGCCTGACGCCAAACTTTTAGCGTTAGATTTATACTTTTTTCCATTGATCTTATTCTTAACGGGTTGCTGATTATGATTTGTAGTTACGTTGCTGACGGTGGATAAATTCATAATCCAGCGCTTCTTTCAACAGGACAGGATCTTCACCTTCACCGTTGAATTTCCAGCAAGAAGCATACGAGTAGTCGTCGTCATTACGAAGAGCTTCACCTTCAGGAGTTTGATACTCTTCGCGGAAGTGTCCACCACAAGATTCTTCGCGGTTCAACGCATCGCGAGCCATCAAATCACCAATTTCGATGAAATCAGCCAAACGTAATGCTTTTTCAAGCTCGTTGTTCAAATCATTTTCTTTTCCAGGGATGAATACATTGCTCCAGAATTCTTTGCGGATTTCTTTGATTTTAGCAATAGCAGTTTCCAAACCAGCTTTGGTACGTCCCATACCTACGAAATCCCACATTACAAGTCCCAACTCACGGTGAATAGAATCAACCGAACGTTTTCCCTGAATGCTCATCAGTTTAGCGATTTTGTCGTTAACTGCTTTTTCAGCTTCCTGGAATTCAGGAAGATCAGTACTCATGCGAGGAACACGAATTTGATCAGCCAAATAGTTTTGGATAGTGTATGGCAATACGAAATAACCATCAGCCAAACCTTGCATCAATGCAGAAGCACCCAGACGGTTAGCACCGTGGTCAGAGAAGTTAGCTTCACCGATACAGAACAACCCCGGAATTGAAGTTTGTAATTCGTAATCAACCCAGATACCACCCATAGTGTAGTGGATGGCAGGGTAAATCATCATCGGAGTTTTGTATGGATTGTCATCAACGATTTTTTCGTACATCTGGAACAAGTTACCGTAACGAGCGCGAACTACATCTTCGCCCAAACGGTTGATTGCATCAGAGAAATCAAGATAAACAGCCAAACCAGTGTTACCTACACCGAAACCAGCATCGCAACGTTCTTTTGCAGCACGAGAAGCTACGTCGCGAGGAACCAGGTTACCGAAAGCAGGATAACGACGCTCCAAATAGTAGTCGCGGTCTTCTTCTTTAATATCCGTTGGTTTCAGTTTACCTGCACGGATAGCTTCAGCATCTTCTTTCTTTTTAGGAACCCAGATACGTCCATCGTTACGCAATGACTCAGACATCAAAGTCAATTTCGACTGAAACTCACCGTGTACAGGAATACAAGTTGGGTGAATCTGAGCGTAAGCAGGATTTGCAAAGTAAGCGCCTTTTTTGTAGATTTGGATAGCAGCTGAACCGTTCGAGCCCATGGCGTTGGTAGAAAGGAAGAATGCATTTCCATAACCACCAGTACCGATTACTACAGCATGTGCAAAGAAACGTTCGATTTTACCAGTTACCAGGTTGCGGGCAATGATACCACGAGCACGACCTTCGATAACTACTACGTCCAACATTTCGTAACGAGAATACAATTTTACTTTACCAGCACCCACCTGACGGCTCAATGCAGAGTAAGCTCCTAAAAGCAACTGCTGACCAGTTTGACCTTTAGCATAAAAAGTACGAGATACCTGAGCACCACCGAAAGAACGGTTGTCAAGTAAACCACCATATTCGCGGGCAAAAGGAACTCCCTGAGCCACACATTGGTCGATGATGTTGTTTGACACTTCAGCCAAGCGATAAACGTTAGCCTCACGTGCACGATAGTCACCACCTTTGATCGTATCGTAGAACAAACGGTAAACCGAGTCACCGTCGTTTTGATAGTTTTTAGCAGCATTGATACCACCCTGTGCGGCAATTGAGTGCGCACGACGAGGTGAATCCTGAATACAGAAATTCAATACATTGAATCCCATTTCGGCAAGCGAAGCAGCAGCCGAACCACCAGCCAAACCGGTCCCTACAACGATAATGTCCAAACGACGTTTGTTGGCAGGGTTCACCAGTTTTTGGTGAGCTTTATAATTACTCCATTTTTGTGCCAATGGTCCTTCAGGGATCTTAGCATCTATTTTGATATCTTGTGTCTGTGCCATAATTATGTAGCAATTTTTGAAATACAGGTTGAAAAATTAGCAAGCGCTTCCGCAGCCGAGTAAGAAATACACAGGAATTGACATGAACATCAGCACTACGATAGTAGCAACAATGTTTGAAATCATTTTCACACGAGGCAACCAGGTTTTGTTATTCAAACCTAATGTTTGCATAGCGCTCCATACACCGTGAGTAAGGTGGAACCAAATAGCTACCAACCATACGATGTAAACAAGGCAATACACTTTGTTTGCAAACAGTTCTTGCACGAACGCTGCACCATTTGCAGGATCGAATGAACCTGTGTGAATACCTGTAAGTTCAGCAAACTGCATTTTGAACCAGAAATTGTACATGTGCAATACCAGAAATCCGAAGATTACACAGCCAAGGATGAACATGTTGCGTGAAGCCCAGCTCACACCCGGTTGGCTTGCAGTAACCGCATAGCGCTCAGAACCGCGAGCACGCATGTTTTGCGAAGTAAGGTACAACGCATACAAAATGTGCGCAACAAATCCGGCTGCTAACACCGAAGTTCCAAGAAGTGCATACCAGTTTGCTCCAAGGAATTCACAAATTGCATTATAACCTTCTGGCGAAATAATCACCACAATGTTCATGCAGCTGTGAAAAAGCAAAAACAATACGAGAAATACTCCCGTAATACTCATAATAAGCTTCCGCCCGATAGAGGAATCAATTAACCACATAGATTTTTGTTTTAGTTTGTAATATTTAGTAGTTTGTTTTAGCTAATTATTTGTCATACAAATCATTATGAGCAATTTGAGACTTCACAAAAAGTTCCACAAAATTAATGATTTGATTTTGATACTGCAAGCAATTACAGAAATAATTCTTTAATTGATTGTTTTGTTCTTCAACTATCTGTCATCGTGTTTGTTATGATAGATGTATTGCTGATTTCGCATCTTTTTGTATTGGCTAAGTGGCATATAATCAGCCTCTTAGCTGGGTTAATGCTAACCACTTAATTTACATCAAATTGGACGTAAAATTAAAAATAATATTTGTAATAAATCCAATAGTGGATATAATGTAGTAATTTTGCAGTAGCTTACAGCAAGTGCTTAGATTCATCAGAAATACTTTAATTGATTGACAAATAATATTTTGACGAGCACGTCGTGAGCTGGATGATCAAATTTTGATGACTAATATTTAATAGATTATTATCAAAGACTACGAATGATATTTACCCCTGAAAAATATAAAATACCTGACACACCAATGACGTCTTTCATTGATGAGGATGAAATTTGGAATTATTTGAACAATATTCAGGCTTCTGCTGAACGCGTGAATGAAATTATCGAAAAGTCATTGGATAAAAAAAGACTTACGCTCGAAGAGGTGTCGGTGCTGATCAATGCAGACTCGCCAGAATTGATTCAAATGATTAAGAACGGGGCGCGTACACTGAAACAGAATGTGTATGGCAACAGAATCGTATTGTTTGCCCCTCTTTATGTGGGGAGCAAATGTGCAAATAATTGCAGTTATTGTGGATTTCGGGTGGACAATAAGAGTGCAGTAAGAAAAACACTTGACAATGCCGAACTACGATCAGAAATAGAGGCATTGGAACAAACAGGCCAGAAGCGCCTGATTTTGGTGTACGGAGAGCACAAGCATTATTCGCCGGAATTCATTGCCGACAATATTCGTACTGCTTATGAGGTGAAAAATGGAAACGGAGAAATTCGTCGCGTGAATATCAATGCAGCCCCGATGGAAATTGAAGGATTCCGTACGGTGAAAGAAGCGGGAATTGGCACGTTCCAGGTTTTTCAGGAAACGTACCATCGTGAAGCTTACAAAAACTATCATTTATCGGGCAAAAAAGCCGACTACGATTATCGCCTGACGTCGCTGGACAGGGCACAGGAAGCCGGGTTGGACGATGTCGGGATTGGCGCACTGTTTGGCTTGTACGACTGGCGCTTTGAAGTGATGGCGCTGGTACGTCACGCCAATCATCTTGAAGCTTGCTACAATGTAGGACCGCACACCATCTCATTTCCAAGGATTAAGGATGCGTCAGGGTTGAATTTTGGCGACAAATATTTTGTATCTGACGATGATTTCACCCGATTAATTGCTATCTTGCGACTTGCCGTTCCGTATACAGGAATGATCCTCACTGCCCGTGAACCCGAAAAGCTGCGAAATGAGATTATTCAGTATGGCGTATCACAGATTGATGGAGGTACGAAAATTGAGCTGGGAAGTTATTCGCAGGAAGAAAAAAACGAGAATCTGGACAAAGGGCAATTTAAAATTAACGATGATCGGTCATTGTCCGAAATTATTGACGAATTACTGGAGCAGGATATGTTGCCTTCGTTTTGCACATCCTGCTACCGCAGAGGGCGCACCGGCGAACATTTTATGGAATTTTCGGTGCCCGGATTTATCAAGCGATTTTGTGGCCCGAATGCTTTGCTAACGCTGGCAGAATATATTATGGATTATGCCAACGCCACAACCGCCGAAAAAGGCTGGCGTGCGATTGAAAAGAACCTGCTGACGCTGGACGAAAAAACGCAATTGTCAGTACGAAGTAAAATTGAAAAAATACGCAACGGAGAACGTGATTTATACTATTGATTTTTTTTATTTCTGACATTTATTATCAAAATCATAGCTAAATGGGAAAAGATATCAAACCACATATCGGCATTTTTGGACGACGCAACAATGGCAAAAGCTCGTTTATCAATCTGTTGGTGGGGCAGGATTTAGCCATCGTGTCCGATCATGCCGGCACAACGACCGACCCTGTAAAAAAGTCAGTAGAGATTTTCGGCATAGGGCCGGCAGTGCTGATTGATACTGCCGGTATTGACGACGCGGGCGAATTGGGAGAAAAGCGAATCAAAAAAACGCACGAAGTGATCAAAAGTGTGGATTGTGCCATTTTACTGATTGCCAACAATGAATTTAAGGTGTATGAACTGGAATTAATTCAGCGCTTTCACGAATATGATGTGCCTTATATGATAGTACATAACAAATGTGATGTACAAAGGCTGCATCCAATGACCGCCGAAACTATTCACTCGATTACCGGCAAGGAAATATTGGATTTCAGCACTTACGAAGCGGACAATCTCGACGAACTGATTGGGCGTATGAAAAATACGATTCCAACTACTGCTTACCAAAAACCATCGCTGTTTGGCGACCTGATCCATCCCAAGGATGTGGTGTTGCTCATCACCCCTGTGGATAGCGAAGCGCCGGACGGACGCATGATTTTGCCACAAAACATGGCCATACGCGACGTATTGGACAACGACTGCATTTGCGTTACCGTGAAAGAAACCGAGATCACCGACTTTTTAAAACTCTGTATTAAACCAGCATTGGCTGTGACCGATAGTCAGGCTTTCGGATTGGTGTCCAAGCTCATTCCGGAGGATGTGCCGCTGACCAGCTTCAGTATTATTTTTGCCCGATTGAAAGGAAATTTCCCCAAATACATGGAAGGAACTGCCACCATTTCGGCTCTGAAAGATGGTGACAAAGTGCTGATTCTCGAATCGTGTACCCATCAGGTGAGTTGCGACGACATCGGTCGATTCAAGATTCCCAACTGGATGAAGAAGTTTACCGAAAAGGAGCTGGAGTTTAAAATTGTGTCCGGGCTATCAGAAATCGACGAAGACATTGAAAACTTTGCGCTGATTGTGCAATGCGGTGGTTGTATGGTTACACGCAAGCAGTTGCACAGCCGCCTAAAGCCTGCCATCGACTCGGGCGTTCCGGTGACCAACTACGGACTGGCCATTGCATATATGCATGGCATTTTCGATCGAGCTACAGCGATGTTTCCAAAAGCTAACCAATGAACTTGCAAGAAATCCTGAACAAAAGCGATTTGACGCGCAATGACATTATTTACCTGCTCAATTTGCAGGGCGAGGATGAAAAAGAACTTTTCAGACATGCCGGAAAGATGAAGCAGGCAACGATTGGCAACAAAGTATTTCTGCGTGGACTGATCGAAATGTCGAATGTATGCGATAAAGACTGCCTGTATTGCGGCATCCGAAAGTCCAATGCAGAGGTGAGTCGGTATGCCCTTCCCGAAGATGAAATTATCGAAGCCATTCGGTTTGCACATGCCAATCGTTATGGTTCAGTATGTATTCAGTCGGGCGAACTTAGTAATTCACCTTACATTGATAAAATTGACCACATTATCCAAGAAAGCAACCGAATCACCAATGGCGAGATCGGCATCACTCTGTCTTGTGGAGAACAATCGGCAGAAACCTATCAGCGATGGTTCAACAGTGGTG
>JBJOOU010000224.1:0-28879 GCA_046051105.1 Bacteroidota bacterium | reverse complement strand
TTTTGAAAGCAGAAATCAATAATCAATTTTGAGAATCCTGTTATGTCTTCAAAACAACACAAAAGCGTTATCTTTTTCCTACATAACGGTATTTTTTTCTTCAAACAGACTTCATATAAGTAGTTGATTAAAATTACCCCAAAAGACATCTAGCTGATTAACTGCACATTACAAACTTATATTTTTTGGCATTATCATTGAAAATGTAGTTCTAATGAAATTGAAAACGCAATACATGAATTGCGTTTTTTTTCGAACACGTTATCTATTTACAGAATAACGATATCTATTCAACAATTCAGGTATAATTAAAAAAGAAAAAGGTATGAAAAGAACAATTTTTACTCTCAGTTTGCTCACAATCATGAGCTGCGTATCATTGGTAAGATCCAGCAACTCAGTCATCATCCTTTGTACAAAGGATAACACATTGATTCAGGCCACTTCTACTGCATCGCAAAATAGCAATGCTTTGTATTCAATTACTGCCGGACGTACCAATCAGGATGGCACCAACCCGGCAACCATAAGTATACGCAGAGCATTGATTTATTTTGATGTATCGGGAAATGTTCCTGCAGGAGCTACCATCGACAGCGTTAGTTTAAGCCTCTTCTTCAATAAAACTTCTGGTGTTGGAACCAATGTTTCAGTTCATCGACTACTAAATGACTGGGGCGAAGGAACTTCATATCAGACTGGTGGTCAGGGTGCTACTGCGACACAAAATGATGCAACATGGTATTACCAGAAATACAACGCAAGCTCACCTTCAAGTAGCACAGTATGGAATACACCCGGCGGTGATTTTGATCCTACTGTTAGCGCAACTACCTATGCCGGAACAGGACTGGGTACCGGAGTTGACGCATATCAGTTGGTGTATTGGAGATCATCTATCATGACTTCCGAAGTTCAAGCCTGGCTAAACAACCCTTCCACAAATTATGGTTGGCTACTCCAGGGGGACGAATCGACAGGGCAGACAGCCAAACAGTTTTTATCGCGCGAAACGGGAACCAGCACCACTGCTCCACTTTTGAAAGTATATTATACTTATTCATCATCAAAAACTGCTACCGATCTAATTTCTAACACAATAACAAAATTTACTACATATCCAAATCCGGTGACGGATAACATATCCATTAATTTTTCTCAAAAAAATCAGGAAAATATCGTGATATACAACACCTGCGGAGCAATTGTGAAAAATATTACAGCAACCAATGAATTAAACGCCACAATTAGTTTATCCGATCTTACGTCAGGTATTTACTTTATCAAAATTGGAAGTATTACTTCAAAAGTGATCAAAAAATAGTCCTTTTTTTACTGCTGACAGTGCCTAAAACCTGTCAGTAGTTCATTAATTCAGGTGTTAATATGAAATTAAATAGGAGTTATTTACATCCCCGTTTCCTGTTATTGATTGGAGTAATACTACTCGGGAGTGCATGCAAAGATGTGATGGATGCAAACTCCTTCTTTACAGACCAAATACCCAGCACCGGAATTCTGGAAACCAAGCCTCAAAATTATCCGGCCGGATACGGAGTTGATTTTGAGTCCGATTCAATTGTATCTCTTGATCAGTTTCCAAATTTCAAATATGATCTTAAAATGCTGGCTTGGCGGATTCAGGATCCGGTGACAGGCGGATACGGCGGGCGACCAGTGGTTTTCCTTTGGGGAAATACCTCCACTCCTACCCGAGCTTTAGCATTGAATGTATCTTCTTTTGCTGGAGTAAAACTGGGAGCCGAAGGTTTTGCTGAGTTTAAATACGTCACCAGAGCCATGGAAGATAGTCTCAGAGCAGATAATCCACTACCTATTGATCCGAATGACACGACATTATATCCATGGAAAGATGGATTTATACAAATGAGCGAAGCATTATTATTAAATGCATATCAATCGCTGGTCATTGGTGATAAGGTTGTTCGGTTGGCCGAAGCTGAATCTCCGGTTTGGTTGATCAGAACTTCCGATGGAAATTACTTTAAATGGCAACACATTGAACGCCAGGGCGGAGGACATGTTCCTATTCGCTGGTACCGGTTTAAAGCATTTGAAGTAGATTAAATAATTGAAACATGATAAAAAACTATAGCTCAATAAATACATCCCTTTTGTTTCTCCTTTGCCTTAACGTTTTCTTGTGGGTGTTTTCAAACGTGTCTGCCCAAACAGCAGACACGTTGAAAATCACACCTCAACAAAAATACATGAAGTTGAAGGAAGTGAAGATTTCTGCCACCCAGCCCGAAAAGCTGACAACAAAAAATGCATCCGTACTAACTCAGGAGGATATTAAAGAGGTGGGTTCTGAAAATTTCATCAACATTGTGGATCAACTTCCGGGAGTTATGAAAGTACAGGAAACTACTTTTCCATTGCTAATCAGAGGAATGTATGGAAGTCGTATTCATGTGGAAAAAACCGGATTAATAAAAACCGGTATTGACCAGTCAGGTTATCTGCTCGAAGACATAAATCCAAACGTAATTTCAGATGTTCAACTTCTCCACGGAGCCAGAAGTATTGCTTACGGAAGCGGAAGTGTAGGTGGTGTATTACTCATAAATGAGAAAACGACTTTTAAACGAAAAGGAATAAGTGGCGACATCAAATCGTCTTACGGATGGAACAATAATGAACGAAATGCGAATGCAAACATCTCAGCCAGTGACGAACACAACTCACTAACGATTGGCGGCAGATACACCAAAGCCGATGATTTTCATTATGCCAAACAGGCGAATGCATTAAACTCATCCTATGAATATAAAAATGCATCAGTCAAATATGCACACCAGTTTGACAATAACGGTGGAATACTGGAATGGAATAATAATTTTTATTCCGGTGATAGAGAAAAACCGGTGGGTTTCCAGAACAACCCCTATGACTATCGCACATTTTATGACAAATACAACATCGAGTCCTCATTGAAATACAAACGAAATTTCTCAGACGGAATAATGTTGAATGGTAATATTTGGTATAACGAACTGAACACCAACCAACAACAGGATGAACTTAACTCAGGTACAAAGCTTTTGGCCTTCAGAGATGTGTATTTTTCATACAAAAATACCGGAGGAATTCGGTTGAAATCAGCCAAAAAGCACAATCAAAACTGGCTCTCTGAAATAGGAATAGATGCATATTCCGATCATTTACAACAAAACCATCAATCGCTGGATATCACTCATAAAACAGAATCATTCACACACAATTATGCCTTGCAACAGCAGACCATTGGAGGTATTTTTGCGATGTCGGAATACGAAAAAGACCGCAACACCTTGTTTTTCAGTTTACGGGGAGATGTGGGTGGATTGCAAAAAGACACATCCAGCTCAGTAACCTACAAAAATATCAGCGGTGGCGTGGACTGGGAACGAAAAATCAACTCCTGGTTAACCAATGATTTGAGTTTAAGTCGTCATTTCAGGTTTCCAATCCCGATGGAGGCCGTAGGAACTTTTTATGGCGGTCGCGGTGTATTTGTGGGGAATCCGGATATTCAGCCGGAAACATGTTACAATCTGGAATGGATACTGAAAGGATCCGTGTCGCATTTCAATTACTGGCTCAATGGCTGGTCATCACTGTTTTTCAACAGAATAACAGAATACGAGCTTTTTACAAACAAATACACCTATGTAAACATTTCCAGATCACGGTTATTCGGTTTCGATGGTTCCATTTCGGCCTGGGTGGGAAATATCAAAAAAGAATGAAAATTTGAATTCAGTTCCAACTGCAGCTATTCGATTGGAGACGATGTAAGCTTAGATGGATTTTTCAGTAAAGGTTCGCCTCTGGAGGGCATACCTCCGGGACGCATCCGGATGAAATTACATTACTTCAAAAACTGGAAATTTATTGAACCCTCTGCTTTTGCTGTATTTAGCTACATTGCCTCTTATGACCGCTTGCCCGACTATGCCGTAACCAAAAGCTGGGGACAAAATGCCCGCAATGCATACGGTCTTTGGGATGCCGGGGTCAATCTGAATTTTCCAACTGTTATGAAGGGAATTACGGTCAGCGGACTGGTCAACAATGCGCTTGATACCAGTTATCTTCCTTACGGTGGATATTTGCGCGGGATGGGACGAAGTGTAAAAATCACCCTCAGTATGCGATTTTAAGCAAAGCAAAAAACGATGAACAGTGAAAAACAATACATAACAGATAAAACACCGATTCGCAAATTGTTGGAAACCTACAAAGGCGCTTACCGGATTTTAATTTGCAACGGGGTGTCACTTTCTCCGTCACAACTCAGTTACGACGATCGGTTAGAACAATTTTTATCTCCAGAGAATAAAGACCAAATCATACAGGCTCTTAATCAGCTGGTTGCCAAAGATCAGAAAGATCTGGAGAAATCAGCACAATTGAAAGACATGCTCGTAAAACCTGGTAAAGTGAATATGGCGGGATTTGCGGATTTTACCTGGCATGAAGCATTCATCTCTGAAATGGAAAATTACGCCCGATTGAATGACATTCCGCTTCATCATCAGTTTTTCCTGAAGAACGATAAAAAAGCTTTTCAGTTTTACCTGGCGCAATGCGAAAAAGCCAGCGACTTGCCCGATATTCTGGTAGGAAAAGGGTTCAGCTCGTTAATGACCCGAAAGTTTGTTGATCAGTTTATCCACACTGGCGAGTTTGATATGCCTATCGGGGCTGAAGTGAATGAACTCTGGGAAAAAACCGGACTGTATGACTCCCACGAGCAATACCATGCATTCGGGGCTGAAGAACAAGTTATTCTGGTCGATTTATCCAATCCCAACCACACAGCGGAACCCGCCAGGTGGACCGATCTGCTTCAGCCCGAATATAAAAACACCGTTACACAAATGGGCAAGCCACAAAGAGATCATTTCGGAGCTAATCAGCTGTTTTATCTTCACGAGCAAGGTGGTGATGAAAGTATTCGTGCCTACGCCAATGCGGTACAGCACAAATGGCATTTTTCTAAAATCATTAAGGATGTTGGAAAAAATCATCCGGATGCTTCGCCATACAGCATCGTACAGCGATACACCACTTTATTTGTCCGAAGCGATGCAAAAGTAAAGATTCTATCGCCTGAAGATGGCAACCCGGTGAGTGCGTTCTTCATTCTGGTAAAAAAAGGAAGCAGCGAACAAGTGCTTCAGATAGCCCGGCATTTTTTCTCAGAAGCGATAACCCGGTTGCTTGAAAATGCAGGTGCCATCTCTGCCGGAATACATTCTGCCTCTGCCCCTATCGCCAACATCCGCTGGATAGGTTGGGATGCAATCAAAAATTCGAATTTACCGTACCAAAAGGACGACTTCAGCGAAGTAGCATTTAACGTATTTGAAAATAAATAAGTATGAACACAACGATTAGAAATATCAGCATTGCATTAAGTGTTTTGCTATTTACACAACATGCGATTGCACAAAGCCGGACCATCATAGACATGGCAGGACGAAAAGTGACTATCCCGGCTAAAATAGAACGGGTGTTGCCTCACGATGAAAAAACCAGTATTTTCTTATTTCCGGTAGCAGCCGACAAGATGATTGCCCGGGGTGTGAATCGTGATGGCAGCAGCGAATTGAAATACATCAACAAACGATACGCAGATATTCCTGCTTGCGACATGCTCAATGTAGAAGAAATACTGAAACTCAATCCCGATGTTGTTATTGTGGGGTGTTTCATCCCCGAAGATTATTCCCGATATGAACGAATGTCTTCGCGAACAAATAAACCGTTTATTCTAATTGATCTGAATCTGGACAAACTGGCTAAATCATACCAATTTCTAAGCACCTTGTTGGGCGATAAATCAAAATCTGAGGCTTGTATTTCCTATCTCAACAAATTTTACAAAGAACTGCAAAGCTTGAAAAAGGGTGGATTAAAAAATCAATCTTCGGTTTATCTGGCTGTGGGAAATCAGGGACTACAGTCAGCGCCCAGCGGAAGTAAACATGTGCAACTATTCGATGAGCTACACCTGAAAAATGTAGTGCAATCCGAAATTTCGGCTAAAGGATATGTACAACTATCTATGGAGCAGATCATGGTGTGGAAACCGGAGTACATTTTCACCCTTGACAAAGGCAAGGATGATCCGTATACCGAAATTCTAAAATCCCCATTGTGGAAACAAATACCGGCGGTTCAGAACAAACACATTTTTCATGTGCCGGAAGAACCATTCAATTGGTTCGGAAATCCTCCTTCGGTGAACCGCATTCCCGGAATCATTTGGCTTTCTGAGTTCTTTTACAACCTCCCACAACCTGAGGCACATAAGCGAATTATAGAGTTTTACAAAGTATTTTACCAATATGCGCTATCTGAAAAAGAATTGAATACATTGTTCCGAAAGCAGTAGCCATCTTCAAAACCGACATATATGTAACAACCTTCGGAAAACTGTTGCATAAACGTATTGAACCTTCATCTGTCCATCCAGGTAAGTATTTGTAATTCAATCAAAATTAGGCTACAATTGCTTTGGCATTAATGTTGAATTAATAATAATACAAAAAATATATACTTTTCGTTATTCGCCAGCAAGAATAACGAAAAGTTTCATTTAGCTTATTACTCACAGCATATGAATAAACGGGAAATAAATAAAAAGATCGATTCCGGGGAAAACAAGGAATACAATATAGACAGAGTCAATCAGAAACCAATCCAGACCGAAAGTGAACTGACCAAAAGCTTGCTGAATGATCCTGAATCGAAACTGAAAGTACTTTCGAGTAATCAGTCCGGTGCTGTAAAGTTCGATTCACCGCATTTGCGCAAACACAATCAATCGGAAAATTTTCTGGTATCGCTATTACCTCCACATCTTCAGGATGAGTTTTGCCAACTCTTTGCCGAACGATTTCAGGAATTTGCGAATGAAAATGCCGGTGCTGTCATTTACCATGGGCACTATACTCAGGATAATGTATTTTACAAACAATTAGCAGGGTTTAAATCGGCCTTTCATTTACCGGAAATTTTGATCACAAGTGATATCAATTGTTTGTACGAAAGTCCGAAAGGGTATATCAATCCCAACAATTTTGAAACTTTCAGTACGCAGTACAATTCAATTTTTGCAGGCACAGGCATTGATCACCCACAACGCATTTTCCGCTTTTTGGGAGCCGAAGCGCTGGTGATGGTGGTTGACAAAAACCTGACTGAACAGATACAAACTCCCCGTGAATGGTATGAATTACTGAACCCTGCCATGAAAGATAGTTTGGTAATTTGTGGTGAAAAAGATTACTACAACGATACACTTTATCTGCATTTTGTACGGGATTTTGGATTGGAAGCGGTGAAACAATTGCATGCAAATACTTTGGAACGAATTCATCCGGAAGAAATACTACATGCACTCAACAATGATAATTCATTGGGAGCCTGCATCTATGTTATGCCCTACTCGTGGGCCAAACTGATTGACAACAAACTGGATTTTCAAATTATATGGCCCGAAGACGGAGCAATTATTTTACCTATACAAATGCTGGTAAAAAAATCGGTCTCAGAAAAGTACCGCAACGTTACCCGCTTTTTGGGAGGACAGGAAGTAGGAAATTTGCTGCGCAATAATGGATTTATTTCAACCAATCCACGTGTAATTCATCCTGTTTCGGGACGCAAACTCAATTGGTTGGGCTGGGAATTTATCAGAAACAGCAATCTGGTGGAAATCAGAAATGATATTAAACGGATAATAACGGATTAAAAAATGAATATATCTGAAAAGAGTATCAGCAACCTTATCAGTGAATATCCGTACCTGTACGATTTCTTTGAAAACTATGGCATCAAGGATGACGGTACCGGCCTAAGTTTGGAAAAGGTTTTGAATGCACTATCGGAAGATTTTTTCGAAGACATCGGTACAAGTAAGGAGCAACTTATCAGTAATCTACTGGGAGTGATTGCTCAGCAGGAAGTCCGCCCGGAATTTAAAGTAGATGCCGTGACGATTATTGGCGGGCACGACAAAAGTTATTGTCCCGAAAATGTAAATATCACCCTGCGCACGGGCAGTATTACCAGCATTGTAGGACCTACCGGTTCGGGCAAAAGCCGGTTACTGGCCGACATCGAATGGCTGGCTCAAGGCGATACGCCCACGGGACGGACTATTTTGATCAATGGAGAAACTCCCGACCCGGAGTTACGTTTCTCGCTGGAGCACAAACTGGTGGCACAGCTTTCGCAAAACATGAATTTTGTGATGGATGCATCGGTGGGCGAATTTATTGCCATGCACGCCGAAAGCCGGATGGTGAAAAATATCGAACAGATGGTGGCGGGCATTATTGCGCAAGCCAACGAACTGGCCGGCGAAAGTTTCGCGGCAGAAACGGCTCTCACCTCGCTGTCAGGCGGACAATCGCGGGCACTGATGATAGCCGACACAGCCATGCTAAGCACTTCGCCGGTGGTGCTGATTGACGAAATTGAGAATGCAGGCATCGACCGCAAAAAAGCCTTGCAGTTGTTGGTAAAAAACGAGAAAATTATCCTTATCGCCACCCACGACCCCATTCTGGCACTGATGGCCGAACAACGCATGGTAATTAAAAACGGTGGTATCCACAAATTGATCATTACCTCAGCACAGGAAAAAGCCAATCTGGTGAACCTGGAAGAACTGGATGCTCAGATCATGTCGCTTCGTCAACGATTAAGATGGGGAGAAGAGATTAATTAGTTGATAGTTGACAATTGATAGTTGATAGTTTTCACTAAACCTGTCAGCGTGCTTGCACCTGACAGCGTTTACAAGATAACTTGTACCAGATAACCTGCCAGCGTGTTTGCACCTGACAGCGTTTAAAAAAAACTTGTACCAGATAACCTGTCAGCATGTTTGCACCTGACAGCGTTTAAAAATAGAAGATGAAAATGAAGAATCATTCAAGAGGAGTAAATAGTGCTTTGTTTGTGGGGTTGACGGTTTTTCTGGTGGCGACGATCCTTTTTTCGTTGTGCCTGGGGCGTTATCCGTTGAAGATGGCGGATTTGCTGGGATTTATTTTCACGGGGAAAAGCGCCGACCCGATGCTTCCCACCGTGTTGCTGGAGGTGCGATTGCCCCGCATTATCGGTGCGGTGATGGTGGGTGGTGCCTTGTCGGTGGCGGGGGCTGCTTATCAGGGGCTGTTTCGCAATCCGATGGTGAGTCCCGATATTCTGGGAGTTAGTTCAGGAGCCGGATTTGGTGCTTCCATCGCCATTATGCTTTCGATGGGCGTTATCGGCATTCAGGCAATGGCCTTTGCAGGAGGTCTGTTGGCTGTAATGATGGCTTTGGCAGTGAGTAAACTCATTGGCAAAAATCATGAAAAAATATTGATGCTCGTGCTGTCGGGAATGGTAACGGCAGCCATTTTTAATGCGTTGGTATCGCTGATGAAGTATATGGCGGACACCGATTCGAAATTGCCGGATATTACATTTTGGCTGATGGGAAGTCTATCACGCATTACTATGCAGGAAGTTAAAGTGGTATTACCTATTGTAATCATCGGGATTATTCCCATCGTGGCGTTGGGTTGGAAACTGAATATTCTTTCGTGTGGCGAAGACGAAGCCCGCGCACTGGGCATTAATACCACCCGCATCCGTTTTATCATCATTGCTTGTGCTTCGCTGATTACCGCTTCAGTGGTGTGTGTGGTGGGACTGATTGGCTGGATAGGACTCATTGTTCCACATTTTGCCCGCTTTTTGGTAGGCCCTAACCATAAAGTGCTGCTGCCGGCGGCATTTTTGTCGGGCAGTAATTTTTATTCTTTGGATCGATAATATCGCCCGCTCGGCCAGTTCGCTGGAAATTCCCATTGGTATCCTGATTTCGATTATCGGTGCACCGCTGTTTCTGGTTTTCCTGAAACGCTCGGCTAAAAAACATGGTAGGAAATGCTGATAGAGTTTATTGAATAAACCCATTTCTTTGCTTAAGGAGCCACAAAATTTAAGGCGAAAGAAAATCGCAAGTATTACCAAAAAGTAAGTATTAAGGTATTTGACTACGTCTATGTTCCTAAAAATGTTTCTTACGAAACGAACAAATCACCACAGAACACTATTCTACAAGCACTTATCCCATTGGCACATCATTTGAATAGACTGCTATAAATTTTTACATATCGTTATTCATAAATACGAATAACGAATTCTAAGATAAGACAGATGAAACTGGAGATAAAGAACGGGGTAATCGGTTACGGCAGCACCCGGGTATTGCAAGATGTGAACTTTGCGCTGCATACCAACGAAACGGTGTGCGTGTTGGGGAAAAATGGTGTAGGCAAAACCACGCTGTTCAAGGCCATGTTGGGCATACTGAAACCGCAACAGGGCGAGATTCTTCTTAACGGCAAGTCGATAGCTGATTGGGATCGACGCAAATTTGCTCAGTTGGTGGCGTATATACCGCAGGCCCGAAGCATTCCGTTTCCGTTCAAGGTGCTGGACTTTGTACTGTTTGGTCGTACGGCGCATATGGGTACCTTTGCGTATCCGAACAAGCGCGACAAAGGGATAGCTGAGGAATGCCTTGAACAGCTTAATATCCTACATTTGCGCGACCGGATTTTCACCCAACTAAGCGGTGGCGAGCAGCAAATGGTGATTGTAGCCCGGGCATTGGCACAACAACCGTCCTTCCTGATCATGGACGAGCCGACTTCGAGTCTCGACTTTGGCAATCAGATAAAAATCATCCGTCAGATCAACGAACTAAAGAATCAATCGCTGGGCATCATGATGGCCACTCACTCGCCCGACCATGCATTTATGTGCGATGCGCGAGTGGCGGTGGTACACAACAAAAGCATCTGGCAGCAAGGCGATTCGCAGGAAATAGTGACCGAAACTCTGCTGAAAACCATCTACGGTGTGGATGTTAGCATCCGTAACATGGAACTATCAAGTGAAAATGCACGGAAAATTTGCGTACCAACTTTTTGAACTATGCTGAAACTAATCACTATATCGGGGCCGCCATCGACGGGTAAAACGGCTGTATTGCTAAAATTAATCAGCACACTAAAAGAGCAAGGAAAACTATCGGGCGTGATTAAGTTCGACTGTCTTTATGCCAATGAAGCGGAAAAATTTGCAAAGCTGGATATTCCTGTAAAAATAGGACTATCGGGCAATTTATGTCCCGACCATTTTTTTGTCAGTAATATTGAAGATGGTCTCAACTGGGGACACGAAAAGGGATTTGATTACTTGTTTACCGAAAGTGCCGGACTGTGTAACCGCTGCTCACCACACGTGAAAAATGTTTTGGCAGTATGCGTTATCGATAATCTGATGGGGATGGAAACACCTAAAAAGATTGGCCCCATGCTGCGGACGGCCGATATCGTGGTTATTACCAAGGGAGATATCGTTTCGCAGGCCGAGCGGGAAGTATTTGCCTTCAGGGTACGCCAGGCCAATGCAAAAGCAAAAATATTGTTTGTAAACGGTATCAATGGTCAGGGAGTTTTTGAATTGTCGAAATTGATGACATTGGCCTCAGAAACGGTCACTCTGCAACAGGAAAAGCTCCGGTTTTCGATGCCGGCTGCGCTTTGCTCCTATTGCCTGGGCGAAACAAAGATTGGAGCCGAATATCAGGTGGGGAATTTGAAAAAGATCGATTTTCAAAAAGAATAGACAAGACCAGAAAATACTACATAAATGTAAGATTCGTTTATATTCAACAATAATCTGTCGACAAATTACTATAAAATTCCAACAAATGCTTGTATTAGTCGAAAGATAACGTATATTTACTACGAATTAACCAAACAGACATTTCATTTATAATTTGTATAGAAGTATGAAATTAAGTACAAGAAATCAGTTGAAGGGAACAGTAAGTTCTATCAGCGCAGGAGCAGTAAACTCTGAAGTGGTAATCGCATTAGCAGGTTGTGCCGAAATTGTATCAGTAGTCACCAACGAAGCAGTAAAATCGTTGGAACTGGAAGTAGGAAAAATAGCTTATGCATTGATCAAATCGTCGAGTGTAATCGTGGGTGTAGGCGAAATTAAGTTGAGTGCACGCAACGTATTGACAGGTAAAGTAAGCTCTATTTTGGAAGGTTCGGTCAACGACGAAGTGTCAATCAGCCTGGGAAGCGGTTACACCGTAACAGCAGTGATTACAAAATCGTCAGTTGCGTCGCTCGATTTGGAAGTGGGCAAAGAAGCCAGTGCTATTATCAAAGCTTCGGCAGTGATTTTGGCTGTAGATTGACCCCTAACCCCTGAAGGGGAACTGAATTAGCATATAACACAATAATTAGCATATCCATGAATACAACCAACATGCAAGATAAAGGTAAAGCCAAATCAGCTCCCCTTCAGGGATTAACCATCAACTCCCCTTTAGGGGATGGGGGTTTTATTATCAACCCAATAGGTATTATTCGTACCCCGCATACCGATGTAAAGAATATGCCTATTCAGCCCATTGCAGCCGAAGGGATTTGTGGTACCATTGAAGTTTTTCCGGAATTTGCGGCGGGACTGAAAGACATTGAAGGTTTTTCGCACATTACTTTACTCTATCGTTTTCACCAAATAAAAGGCTACGAGCTGGAGGTAGTACCTTTTATGGATACCGAAAAGCACGGTATTTTCTCCACCAAAGCTCCCAAACGCCCCAATGCCATTGGACTTTCAACAGTAAAACTGATAAAAGTAGAAGGCAATATCCTGCACATCGAACAGGTGGATATGCTGGACGGCACTCCGCTGATCGACATCAAGCCGTTTTATCCTCGATACGATAACCGCGAAAATGTTTCTATTGGTTGGTTGGAGAAAAACAGGGATCTGCCATTGGAAAAGTTGCGTTCGGACGAACGATTCAAAAAATAGCGGGTTACAGCGCCGTCAGTTTGGTCGTTGTGTTCCAGTTGCGGATGGTGATGTGCTTGTACAAAGCCGTTTTGAGAATACCGGTCATATAACTTTGTCCGGCTTTGGCTATCAGGCGAGAAAAGTAAATCACTCCATCGCCAGCCACTACAAAATCCACTCCTTCGCGTGCTTTGATATAGGTCATGGCTTCGGTAGCCGACATGGGCGATTTCAGGAAAAATACATCGTAACGATAATCGTCGGGAGCCGATCCAAAACCCTCTGGAGCATTTTCAACGATTTGCACTACCTGATTTTCAGGAATTACCACCACTATAGATTCGTAATGAAAGCGGGATGAAAGTCCCTTTTCAATTTTAGCAGTTAGGTTGTCGGCATCCACACCTTCGGCATCAAACGCCACATTTCCACTTTGGATATAAGTAGCCACATTCTGAAAACCCATTTCCACGAAACAAGCTTTCAAATCTACCATTTTGATGATATTATTACCACCCACATTGATGCCACGAAGCAGAGCGATGAATCTCATTTTTTTAGTGATAAGTTATTAGTGATTAATGATTAGTGGTTAGTAGTAAGTGATTAGTGGTTAGTGATTAATGATAGAACCTGTATTAGATATTTTTAATCATTAATCATTAATCATTAATCACTTATAATTACAATTTCCCTTCCCATTCGGCATAAAATTCTTCCAGATATTGCTCCATGAACCGATGACGATGTTCGGCCATTTGTTTTCCGGTGGAGGTATTCATCCGATCTTTGAGTAATAACAGTTTTTCGTAGAAATGGTTGATGGTGGGTGCCGTACTATTGCGGTATTCTTCTTTGGTCATGTCCAGTTTAGGAGCAATATCCGGATTGTACATCTCGCGATTTTTGAACCCACCATAATTAAAAGTACGGGCAATGCCAATGGCTCCAATGGCATCCAGTCGGTCGGCATCCTGAACAATATCCAGCTCTATGGATTTGAATTTCTGATCAGTATTTCCACCTTTAAACGATACATTGTCAATAATCGCCACCACGTGTTCAATTACTTCATCGGATACATTTTGCGTTTTCATAAAATCAGCAGCAAGCTGTGAGCCAATGGTTTCATTGCCATTGTGAAACTTCGCATCGGCAATATCGTGGAGCAGCGCACCCAGTTGCACGACATAGCTATCGGCCTCTTCGGATTCGGAAATGGTGCGTGCCAATTGCCACACGCGCTGTATGTGCCACCAGTCATGCCCGCCTTCGGCACCGGCAAGAGTTTGTTTTACAAAGTTGATTGTATTCTCGATGATCAGTTGTTTGTCCATATAAATAGTTTGATTAAGCTGCAAAAGTAAGAGATAAAATGCGTATCTGAAAAAGAAGGACACGGATTTATAAACATATTTTATGACTAAAGAGGCATTTAAATCTCTGATTATAACAGAATTTCATGAAGATTTTATTTATATTTGCAATTGTATCAAAACTGGTTCTATCAAGCTACAATGAAACATTTTTCTTTTCTGATTTTAGGCGTATTATCCCTTTTTTTACAGTCATTTATTTTCGAGAGTAACAACCACCAGGCAATAAGATTGTTCAGGAAGGACTTAAGCTACATCGAAAAATCGATAAAAACAAAAAGAACACAACCAGAAAAGCTTTTGCAAGCTATTTCGAACATCGAAAATATTAGCAACATTCGTTCGGAAGCCGGTGGCGACATTTTCGGAAGACGGTTTTATCCTACTCAGCGTGATATTGCCAACTGGAAGAACTGGTTGGATAAAAACAAGAAGAACCTGAGATGGGATGCAAAAAACAAGCGGGTATATCTTTATGTAGAAAAAAAGTTGCCCGGCGTTTACTATCAAATATAAAATTCTGATCATGCTTAAGCTGGTAATCATACTATACTTGTTAACTATTGCTCTGACTATCCCGGCGCAACAAAACGAGAATGTTTACTACTGCTATAACGAGCAAAAATACAAATCCCCTGAAAGTGATTACTCTTCAATCACGGCATTAGCATCTAAAGACAGCATTCAAAAACAGTTTAACCAGTCCCCCGGCTTTCCGGTGAGGAGCAAGTCCTACACGTCCGGTTCTTTATGCTTCAAACAATCATCTTTCGACCTCAATCGTTCCGTATATAATTACTATCACAATTCTTCGGTAAAGACTTACGATTTTTTGCAAGAATACCGTGCAGATTTTGCAAGAAATATGTTTTGGAAGCGCTCTTTTGGCAAATGGCAATTGGTAATGAATGGCGCCAAAGGCTTTTGCGATCTGTTTTCGACGGAATATATGGAAAAACAATTCAGTTTTGTGTCGCCCGAACTGTATCGCAAATATACCGTAGCGTATAGTACCGGTTTAAAATGGGGTACTTTTGGCGCTGGAGTCAATTTACGTACTCTTGATTTCCGAATTTTTCTGGTGAGTTGCAAATTATAGTCATATAAATACAGCTTATATACAGAATTTTACCACAAAAAAATCTTTGGCACAAATAAACCGCAACAAGCCCTTACCTCACATACCTACTATTAGGTAGAAAACCTCCCAAACCCTCTATATTCCCTACATTTCGGTAGGTTTATCGATCATCCAAAAACTATAATTTTAAGACAAAGTCTCAGAGAAGAAAAAAATTACACCTTCATATCTCACTGAATTTCTACACATTACCACACATACAAAATCTTTTTTCTATCGCCAAATCTGTTAATGGCACAGAAAATGAATAATACAAGTCAGGTTTAAAAGTTAGACCATAACAAGGTTATTCATTTTAAAGTATAGAAAGATGAGAAAAATTGCAATCTACGGAAAAGGTGGTATCGGTAAAAGTACTACAACACAAAACACAGTAGCCGGTTTGGCTGAAATGGGAAAAAAAGTAATGGTGGTGGGCTGTGACCCTAAAGCCGACTCAACTCGTCTGTTGCTACACGGATTGGCACAGAAAACTGTATTGGATACACTTCGCGACGAAGGTGAAGATGTAGAATTGGATGACGTAATGAAAGAAGGATTCAAAAATACCAGCTGTGTAGAATCAGGTGGTCCTGAACCAGGAGTTGGTTGTGCAGGACGTGGTATTATCACTTCTATCAACCTTTTGGAACAATTGGGAGCTTACGACGACGACAAGAAACTGGACTATGTATTCTACGACGTATTAGGTGACGTAGTTTGTGGTGGTTTCGCAATGCCTATCCGCGATGGTAAAGCTCAGGAAGTTTATATCGTATGTTCAGGTGAAATGATGGCAATGTATGCTGCTAACAACATCTGTAAATCTATCGCAAAATTCGGTAAAGTTGGTGACGTTCGCTTAGGTGGCTTGATTTGTAACTCACGTAAAGTAGACAACGAAGCAAACATGATCGAAGAATTCGCTAAAAAACTGGGTACTCAAATGATCCACTTCGTACCACGTGACAACATGGTTCAACATGCTGAGATCAACCGCAAAACAGTGATCGACTTTGCTCCTGAACACCAACAAGCAAACGAATACCGCGCATTAGCTACAAAAATGGATGCTAACACTATGCACGTAATTCCAAACCCACTTTCTATCCAGGAATTGGAAGATCTTTTGATCGCATTCGGTATTATGAACTAAAAAATACAGCCCCCTAAATCCCCCACAGGGGGACTTAGAGAGTGCAGCATTTTTCAAACAGAAATTCACCTTTTACAAACATAGTCTTCCAAGTCCCCCCTGTGGGGGATTTAGGGGACTGGAAAACTCAAACATTATGTATTTACTAAGAGCTATAGTACGTCCAGAGAAATCAGCAATTGTAATGAAAGCATTATTCGATGCTGGATTTCCCGCAGTAACAAAATTATCAGTTTTCGGTCGTGGTAAACAACGCGGTATCAAAGTAGGAAATGTAACTTATGACGAACTTCCTAAAGATCTTTTGATGATTGTAATTCCTGAAAAAGATAAAGATTTTGTAATCGAAACTATTATGTTGGCAGCTCGCTCAGGCGAAAAAGGTCAGTTCGGTGACGGTAAAATCTTCGTAACTCCTGTAGAAGAAAGTTACACTATCTCAAGCGGTAAACAAGACTAAGAGAAGCCCCCTAAATCCCCCACAGGGGGACTTGAGAGTGCTGAAAATTAGAGAAAAGTTATAGAATCATTAAAAAAAACTTGGTCTTAAAGTCCCCCTGTGGGGGACTTAGGGGGCTGAAAATTTTTACTATATGAAAATGATATTAGCAATAATTCGCATCGCGAAAATGACGGACACGAAAGTGGCATTATCTGAAGCAGGTTTGCCTTCGTTCACCGCCATGCCGGTGCTTGGACGAGGAAAAGGACATGGCGACTTCGAAAAAGTAGAATCAGCCGATCCAGACTTGAGAGAATTAATCTCAACCATGCCCCGTCTGAAATCAAAACGTATGATTACCCTGGTGGTAACCGATGACAAAAAAGATTTGGCAGTAGAAACTATCATCAAAGCAAACGGTACAGGCAAAAGCGGTGATGGAAAAATTTTTGTAATCACAGCTAAAGACTCAGTACGTGTTCGTACAGGTGAAGCCGGTGATGTTACATTAGACTAAGGAGGAAACAAATTATGGCAAAAACATTAATAGAAGAACTCGACCTGAGTAAATTTTCGGAAGAAGTACTCAAAGCCTACCCGAAGAAAGTAGCTCGTAAAAGAGCAAAATCGATAGTGGTAAACGACCCAGATGCGATTCCGGTAATTCAGGCAAACGTACGTACTATCCCGGGTATCATTACCCAACGTGGTTGTACTTACGCAGGTTGTAAAGGGGTAGTACTTGGCCCAACCCGCGACATTGTAAACATTACTCACGGTCCTATCGGATGTAGTTTTTACTCTTGGTTGACCCGTCGTAATCAAACCCGTGCCGACCAACCAGAAATGGAAAACTTTATTCCATATTGTTTCTCAACCGATATGCAGGATTCTAACATCGTATTCGGTGGTGAAGAAAAATTGAAACAAGCCATTCGCGAAGCATACGAATTGTTTCAACCAAAAGGTATTGCTATTTTCTCTACTTGTCCGGTAGGTTTGATTGGTGACGACGTTCACCGCGTAGCTCGCCACATGAAAGAAGAAATTGGCGAAGACAAAGTAAACATCTTTGGATTCTCTTGCGAAGGTTATCGTGGTGTATCTCAGTCAGCAGGTCACCACATTGCTAACAACGGTTTGTACAAACACTTGATTGGCCGCAACGACAACCCAAAACGCAAATATAAATATGCAGTAAACATTCTTGGTGAATACAACATTGGTGGTGATGCATTTGCATTAGAAGCTTTATTTGAAAAAATTGGTGTTGATATCATCGCAACCATGTCGGGTAACTCTACGCTGGAGCAATTTGAAACTGCTCACACTGCCGACTTCAGTTTAGTAATGTGTCACCGTTCCATCAACTACGTAGCTGAAATGCTTGAAACTTCATTCGGTATACCTTGGGCGAAAGCCAACTTCATCGGTGCCGAAGCAACTGCTAAAACTTTACGCAAAGTAGGTCAATACTTTGGAGATCAGGAATTGATCGACCGTATTGAAGTAGTAATTGCAGAAGAAATGGTAGCCGTAAACGCTGCAATAGCTAAAGCCCGCGCTAAAACTGAAGGCAAAACAGCTATGTTGTTCGTAGGTGGATCTCGTGCTCACCACTACCAGGAATTATTTGCAGAATTGGGAATGGAAAGTCTTACAGCAGGTTATGAGTTCGGTCACCGCGATGACTACGAAGGACGCCGCGTAATCCCAACCATTCAGATCGACGCCGATAGCCGTAACATCGAAGAAATTACCGTTTATCCGGATCCGGAGCGTTACAAACCACGCAAAACGGAAGAAGAACTGGCTAAACTGAAAGAAGCTTTCGACATTGAGTTCAACGAATACAAAGGTATGATGGATGAAATGAAAAAAGGTACACTGGTAATCGATGACTTAAGCCACTACGAAATGGAAAAACTGATCGAAATGTACAAACCAGACGTATTCTGTGCCGGTATCAAAGAAAAATATGTAGTGCAAAAAATGGGTATCCCAATGAAACAGCTTCACAATTACGACAATGGAGGCCCATATGCAGGATTCGAAGGAGCCATCAACTTCTACAAAGACATCGAAATGATCGCTTGCAGCACCATTTTCAAAAACATGAAGGCACCATGGGAAAGCGAAGAATTTGTAACTGCGGAATACGTTTTTAATTAGTTGACAGTTGACAATGGATAATTGACAATGAAAATCAATTATCTATTATTAAACTCCAACCAAAGAAATTAATTATCAACCATAATTGTCAATTATCAATTGTCAATTATCAATTATCAAGATTATGCTACTCAGACATACAACAGCAAAAGAAATAGACAGGCATGCGTTGACAATCAACCCTGCGAAAACCTGTCAGCCGGTAGGTGCCATGTATGCAGCGTTGGGTTTCCACGGATGCTTACCTCATAGCCACGGTTCTCAAGGATGTTGCTCTTACCACCGTAGTGCTCTTTCGCGTCACTTCCGCGAACCGATCATGTCAGGTACCAGTTCATTCTCAGAAGGTTCATCAGTATTCGGTGGTCAGGCTAACTTAGTACAAGCTATCGATGTAATGTTTACAGTATACAACCCGGATGTAATTGCCATTCACACTACATGTTTGTCAGAAACAATTGGTGATGACATGACTGCCATCATTGCAAAAGCAAAAGAAGACGGTTGTGTACCTGAAGGCAAAGAAGTTATCTACTGTAATACACCTTCATACGTAGGAAGCCACGTAACCGGATATGCCAACATGGTATCAGGTTTCGTAAAAGGATTCTCTACTGCAACTCCTAAAAAACGTAACGTTATCAACCTGGTTGCAGGATGGATGGAACCATCAGATATGGGCGAAATCAAACGTTTGGCCTCAGTGATGGAAGCTCGCACCATTATGTTCCCGGATATGACAGGCGTTTTGGATGCTCCATTGAACGGACATTATGAAATGTATCCGAAAGGTGGAACTACTATCGCCGACATGAAACTGACCGGCGACAGCAAATTCACTCTCGGTCTTGGCCCAATGAGCACTGAAGATGCTTGTATCAAACTGGAAAATAAATGTAAAGTAAAATTCGAAACATTGGATATTCCAATCGGGTTCAAAGCTACTGACAGATTCCTGATGACACTGAGCCGTCATGCCAATTTGCCAATTCCAGAAGCGTTGAGCGACGAACGTGGACAATTGATCGACTTGATTTCTGACAGCTCAAAATACCTTTACGGAAAAAGAGTGGCACTTTACGGAGATCCTGACACATTGGTTCCATTGACAGAATTCCTGGTAAGTATGGACATGAAACCTGTTTACGTTGTAACAGGAACTCCAAGCAAATACTTCGACGAACGTATGCCGGAAATTCTGAAAGATATACCTGAAGCAAAATTCATGGCTGGTGAACGTGCTGATATGTTCCGCATGCACCAATGGATCAAACAAGAAGGTGTAGATTTATTGATCGGTAACACGTATGGAAAATACATCGCTCGTGATGAAAACATTCCATTCGTTCGTTTCGGTTTCCCAATCGCTGACCGCCCGGGACACAACTACTTCGCTAAAACCGGTTACCAAGGTGGTGCTAATCTGGTTAAACAGATTATGGATAGCATCCTCGATCACATTGACAGAACCTGTCTTGAAGAAAAAGTTGAGTTCCAACTATAATTAAATACAACCCCTAGCCCCTAAAGGGGTACTAAATTACTTTCGGCTTTTAAAGCTCAATATAAGTGATTTTTTTACTCCCCTTTAGGGGTTGGGGGTTATTTCAAGTCCCCCGGACACATGACTCCAGTTCGTGCTCTACGAACGCATGACACCAGTCTAAGCGACTTGCAAATATCTGCCGACAATCTTTCAACAACCTGTTTCGTACTGAAAAAATCACAATTTGAATCTATAGAATCTTCCGTTGAAGACTATGATTCAAAACTGCCAATTATCATCCTGATTTTAAAATCAGGCAATTGTCAATTATAAAACTACACACGGTATGGGACACATTTTAGAAGAAAGAAAGAATCAGGTTTCGGTAGCTGGTGCAGATGCACCTACCATTGATTGTAACAAAGCCAGTCTGGCTGGTAGCGTTAGCCAACGTGCCTGCGTATTTTGCGGATCGCGCGTGGTGCTCTACCCTATTTCCGATGCACTTCACCTGATACACGGACCAATTGGTTGTGCAGCATATACCTGGGACATTCGCGGGTCACTCTCTTCAGGGCCTGAACTTCATCGTCTCAGCTTCAGCACCGACCTTCAGGAACGCGATGTTATTTTTGGTGGAGAATCAAAACTATATCAGTCCGCTCTGGAACTGATAGAAAAACATAACCCAAAAGCGGCTTTCATTTATTCCACCTGTATAGTGGGTGTTATTGGAGATGATGTGGAACGTGCCTGCCGCATGTTGGAAGAAAAAACCGGTATCCCCGTTATTCCGGTACAAGCTCCCGGTTTTCAGGGATCGAAAAAAGACGGGTACAAAGTAGCCTGCGAAGCCATTTTCAAGCTGGTAGGCACTACCGAAAAAGCCATTCCTGAAAAAAGCATCAATATTCTGGGCGACTTTAACCTTGCCGGAGAATTGTGGATTTTGCTGGAATACTACAAAAAAATGGGTGTACACATCAACGCCACCATTACCGGTGACGGACGAGTAGACGACATCCGAAACGCACACAACGCAGGACTAAACGTAGTACAATGCTCGGGCTCGATGAATTATCTGGCCAAACTGATGAAAGATAAATACAATGTCCCTTCGATGCGGGTATCGTATTTTGGTATTGAGGATATGAGCGATGCTCTGTATGATGTGGCGCGATTTTTCAAAGACGACGAAATGATGGCCAAAGCCCGACAACTGGTACGCGACGAGGTGTCCAGACTGATGCCTGAGCTGGCCTGGTATAAAGAACGACTAACCGGCAAAAAAGCTGCCATTTACGTAGGTGGAGCATTCAAAGCCATTTCGTTGGTAAAAGCATTACGGTTAATAGGTGTTCAATCGGTGATCGTGGGTTCGCAGACCGGGACTCCCGAAGATTATGATCTGATAAAAAAGCTCTGTGACGAAGGTACCATCATCGTTGACGACTCGAATCCGGTGGAACTATCGCATTTCGTGAAAGAAAAACAGGCTGATATCTTTATCGGTGGCGTAAAAGAACGTCCGATAGCTCATAAAATCGGGCTCGGATTCTGCGACCACAATCATGAACGCAAAGAACCTCTGGCAGGCTACGAAGGCATGATCAATTTTGCAAAAGAGATTTATGCAACTGCCATGAGCCCTGTATGGAAGTTTACCAAAGAAGTATCTGAAGGTAAGACCTCCCCAAGCCCCTCCCAAGGAGGGGGTGTGAAATAGAAGTCGACACTAAAAACACATGCTTATGAAACCGATTGAAACAACGATACAAACCGATACAACTCCCGATCTATACAAAGATCCTAAAGGAGTAAAATCATATACTTCGACCCGTAATTCCTGCAAACTTTGTGCGCCACTGGGTGCATCTATGGTTTTCAAAGGCATCGAAGGATGTGTGCCACTGTTGCACGGAAGTCAGGGTTGTGCTACCTATATTCGCCGCTACATGATCAGTCACTTCAAAGAACCGGTGGACATTGCTTCCAGCAACTTTAGCGAAGAATCGACCATCTACGGTGGTAGCCGCAACTTCATTACCGGTATTGGTAATATCATTAAACAATATAAACCTTCCGTTATTGGTATAGCTTCTACCTGTTTGTCCGAAACCATCGGCGAGGACATTCCGGGACACATACACAATTTCTGTGAAGCCAATCAGGATTTGGGAAAAGCGCTTCCTACATTTATCCATACTTCTACGCCTAGTTATTGCGGCAGCCACGCCGAAGGTTTTCATACCACTGTGTTGGCCACCATCAAAACATTGGCAGAAAAACAAACCGATGGCGATCATGTAACTCTGTTTCCGGGAATGGTTTCGCCAGCCGATATCCGTTACATGAAAGAACTATTGACCGATTTCGGAGTAAAGTTCACCGTATTTCCGGACTACAGCGAAACGCTGGACAACGAATATACAGCCGAATATCAATTGATTCCTACAGGCGGAACGCCGGTATACGAAATCAAACGAATCGGAGACTCAAAAGCCGTTTTTGAATTCGGCACAAAATTCAACAAAGGGGTGAAACGTAGTAAAGAAAACAACCACGTAAAAACCACCGGAGAATGGTTAGAATCAACCTACTATATTAAAAATCACCAAATGCCTCTGCCTATCGGCATTTCAGCCACCGACCGCTTTATCCAGGCGTTGGAAGAAGCTACAGGAAATTCACTTCCTGAATCTCACCGCAAGGAGCGCGGTCGGTTGGTAGATGCGTACGTCGATGCCCACAAATACATTTTTGGCAAAAAGGCATTGCTCTATGGTGAAGAAGATTTTGTAACCGCATTGGCCGATTGGTGTCGCGAAATTGGCGTAGAACCGTTTTACATCAACGGAACCGATTTCGAAACACTTCGCGAAGAAGCCAAAAAGATTGAGCCGGACTTTTTATTGGGCAACAGCAAAGGCTATTACATTGCCCGCGAACGCAAAATTCCATTGGTACGCGTAGGTTTCCCTATCCACGACCGATTTGGCGCCAACCGCATGCATCATCTGGGATATAGAGGTACTCAGGAACTTTTTGACAGAGTGGTAAATGCACTCATCGAATATAAACAGGAAAATTCACCTGTAGGATATAAATATTTATAATTGACAGTTGATAGTTCACAATTGACAATTCATTTAGAATTAAAACAATAGAAATGAAGCATATGGAAACAGCGAGACCAACCACAGACGAAGCTATAGTAGCTGGTGCTGAAACAAAATCGAAAGCACACCCTTGTTTCGACAAAGAAGCTAAACATAAAAATGCGCGTGTTCACCTGCCGGTGGCACCTAAATGTAATATTCAATGTAACTATTGCAACCGCAAATTCGATTGTGTAAACGAAAGCCGTCCGGGCGTAACTTCATCGGTACTCACTCCTTATCAGGCTACTGAATACCTGAAAGACCTGGATACCCGTTTGGAAAATCTGGTGGTAATAGGTATTGCTGGTCCCGGCGATCCATTCGCAAATCCTGATAAAACATTGGAAACCATGCGCAGAGCCAAAGCTGAATTCCCTGAAAAGGTTTTCTGCTTATCCACTAATGGTTTGGAACTGGAGCCATACATCGATGATATTGCTGAGTTGGGCGTATCGCACGTCACCATTACCATCAATGCGGTAGATCCTGAAATCACTGCCAAAATTTACAAATGGGTACGTTTCGACAAAAAAGTGTACCGCGGCATCGAAGGAGCTACTATCCTGATGAACCAACAATTGGCTTGTATCCCCAAATTGAAAGCTCATGGCATTGTGGTAAAAATTAACTCCATCGTAGTACCGGGCATCAATGAAGATCATATACCTGAAGTGGCCAAAAAATGTGCCGAGCTGGGTGCCGATTTAATCAACTGTATTCCATTGATTCCTACAGCGGAAACTCCATTCGCCTTGCTGGAAGAACCGGATGCTAAATCGTTATTCAAAGTTCGTACACTGGTATCGGAACACCTGCCTTTGATGAGCCACTGTTCTCGTTGTCGTGCCGATGCTGCGGGATTATTGGGACAAGATTTGACTGAAACTCATGCATTGCTGAAAGAATATTCCACGATGATGAATTTGGATACAGAAGGCCGTCCTTACGTGGCAGTTGCTACCAACGAAGGTTTGCTGGTAAACCAACACCTGGGCGAAGCCGACCGATTGGCCATTTACAAACAAACGCCGAACGGATTCAAATTCGTGGAAGAGCGCGAAACTCCTCCTACAGGCGGTGGTGATGCACGCTGGTTGCAACTGGCTCGTTTACTGAGCGACTGTAGAGCTATCCTGGTGAGTGGTGCAGGTGCCAATCCTAAAACCATGCTGGAATCGTGCAAAGTAAAAGTGGTGGAAATGACCGGTTTGATCGACGATGGATTGGATGGCGTATTCAACCACAAAGTAATTCGCTCGATAGCTAAACCCGATGCTTTCAAATGCGGAAGCGGATGTAAAGGCAATGCTCAGGGTTGCGGATAAAAACATTTACAATTTTACCATTTTGCATTTACGACTTCATTGTAAATAGACAATTAAAGTAGAACATTAGTTTACTCACATAATAACAACACCGTTGCGGGGCAGCCTGCAACGAAAAACACAAAAAGAATATGAAAAAGCCTCAGTACATGATTTTGGTATGTAACTCGTACCGTGTAGCCGGCGATGCTCAAGGAGCATGCAACAAAAAAGGAGCTACTGCAATGCTTCAATACATTTCGGAAGAAGCATCTGACCGTGGATTGGACGTAACCGTAACGACTACTGCTTGTTTGAACGTATGTTCGCAAGGACCGGTGATGGTGATTCAACCAAACAACTTTTGGTATGGTGGTGTAGATTCAGAAGCCGTTATCGACGAAATTCTTGACGCATTGGAAGAAGGCGAATTGTGCGAAAAATATTCAATTGCCGACTAATTTGATTGACCATTTATTCATTTACCATTTACCAATGTCTGCCAAGATATGTAAATAAATGAAGGTAAATGCGGAATTGAATAAATGGTCAATAGTAAATTCTCAAATTGTAAATAATCATATGAATCCTTACTTTATAGATACAACCCTCCGCGATGGCGAACAAGCGCCTGGTGTGGTTTTCTCCACTGCCGAGAAAATACGCATTGCTGCTTTGCTGGATGCCATTGGAGTGCCGGAAATTGAAATCGGCACGCCAGCCATGGGAGAAAAAGAAGTGGAGGATATCAAAAGTATTATTTCTTTGGGATTCCGATTCAAAACACTGGCCTGGTGCCGTGCAACGAAAAACGATATTCGTGCGGCGGCTGAAGCTGGTACCAACGGAGTGCATCTCTCCTTCCCTGTTTCGGAAAAATTGATGCAGGTAATGGGGAAAAGCCCGGCCTGGGTGATGAACCAATTAGCCGAAATGATTGAATTTGCATCGGGGATGTTTAGCTATGTTACTATTGGTGCGCAGGATGCATCGCGGGCCGAAAACGGTTTTCTTTGCGATTTTGTAACCGCAGCATCGGCACTGGGAGCTAGTCGGGTACGACTGGCCGACACCGTGGGACTGCTGAACCCGATAAGCACTTATGAAATGGTGAGCAAGATTCGTGCAGTGGAAAAAGAACTTCCGCTGGAAATTCATGCTCACAACGACCTGGGAATGGCAACTGCCAATACTCTGGCGGCTTACATGGCCGGAGCTCAATGTCTGAGTACTACGGTAAACGGATTGGGCGAACGGGCTGGCAATGCAGCTATGGAAGAAGTGGCGATGGCTCTGGAACTAAGTAGCGGAACTCCCACAGGACTTCGCACTGAAAAATTTCAGGAGATATGCACTTTTGTGGCAGCCGTATCCAAACGAACACTGGCGGACAGTAAACCGATTACCGGCAAAATGGTGCTGACCCACGAAAGTGGCATACACACCAACTGCCTGATGAAAGACCGCAGCAGCTATCAGTTGATAAATGCGGCAAAAATTGGACGAAAAGAGGATGATTTTGTGATAGGGAAACACAGTGGACGATCGACACTGGAATTGTTTCTGAAGGAAGCGAACTTGCCGTTTGACGATGAACTTTGCACCAACTTGTTGGCTGAAGTGAAGGAAAAATCGGAAAATGAAAAACGATCGATCAGCAAAGAGGAGCTTTATGATTTGTATAGCCAGAGTTTTTCGAAAACGGGTAATGTGGCAAAAACAAGTTTTGAGCAAATGATGAGAAGATGAACCGAAACTTCGCACGCGTGCGCCAGGGATAGAAGCGGCGTGGCGGATGCGTAGCAGACGGTACAAGAGCGGATAGCCCGACCCGAAGGGGGGCGCCCAAAGTATTTTAGTTCGTAAAGTTATAAAGTTTATAAAGTTGAAAGTTAGAAACAGCCTTTTCCCCTTTAGGGGTTAGGGGTAAAAAAATAAGAATATGGAATCAACAGCGACACACGAAACACTGAACTCACGCGCCATCGTACCGGATAACGACATGCGCGAATTGGCTATCTCGAGTTTGCAATATGCCAACAGTTATTTTGGCACTTTTAGCAAAAGTCTGGCAAATGTAGAATCGCGTTTTGATAATGAATTGCTGTACCAAATGGTGATTATGAGCGTGGAGAAATACTTTGTGGGCCTGTTGGCGCGCTACGATTGGGCGGCGACTCACCACATGCCGGTGGCAATGTACAAAGAGTCGCTTCAGTTTGAGCCGGAACTTACGCCGGAAATGAAAACGACCTGCATCATGGTGGGTAAATTTGAAGGAATTTGTTCGGTGGACGGTTTTGGTTACCGTATCCCATCGAGAGCTGAACTGGAGGAAATGGCCAAAGGGGTGGCCGACATCAAAGCACTGGTGGAAAAGAGAATTGGGGAAATTACCCCTACCCCTAAAGGGGAACATAAAATAGAATTGAAATCAATATAAAGTAATACTAATAAAATCTCCCCTTTAGGGGGTAGGGGGTCATTATGGAAAAAACGCTAATCATCATTAAACCAGGAGCAATTCAAAGAGATTTGTCCGGAGAAATCATTCGTCGCTTCGAGCGCAAAGGTCTGCAATTGTGCGGATTGAAAATGATGCAGCTGGACGAAGACATTCTGAACGAACATTATGGCCACTTGATTGGTCGGAGCTTTTTCCCTTTAATTAAAGAATCGATGATGCGCACTCCGGTAATTGTTTGCTGCTGGGAAGGTTTCAACGCTGTAGAAGTGGCCCGCCACATGACCGGCGCCACCAACGGCAGACAGGCAGAACTGGGAACAATTCGTGGTGATTTCAGCGTAAGCGTTCAGGAAAATATTATTCACGCTTCGGACTGTGTGGAAAATGCAGAGCTGGAAGTAAAACGCTTTTTCCTGCCCGGAGAAGTGTTCGACTTCAAAAAGCGCAGCTCGAAAGTGCTGTATGCAGAGTATGAGAAATAAACCCCTAACCCCTAAAGGGGAATAAAGGGTTAGAAAAAAAATGTTGAACAAAAAATCTTAGCAGATGGGGTAATTTAGTTCCCCTTCAGGGGCTAGGGGTTATTATAAAGTATGAGTAAAGATATAGTTTTTCACAACCTGGATAAGATCAAGTTTTTGATCAGCGATGCTACCGGACTGGATGTAGCGTATGCGTATGAGGATTTGGTATTTGCCGAACATGGCCTGTTTATCGTGCAGTTCGACATGACGAATACCGACAAAGTTGGTATCTGGTTCCAACAAGATATAGAGGATGGCAGCAGAAAGGAATTTCTGAAATCGCTGAAAACCACTGCCGACCTCAACAGTATGCAAATCACCTTTAAGGGATTTTTTGAAATGAACCAAAAGCCCGGCACCGAAGAGATTGATCTCAAATTCAGCCCGGCCTTTAGTATATAGTATCACCGTGTATTTCGGATTATAAGCAGGGAAAACCGCTAAGTTCTGTCAATCGCAGGCTTGGCGGTTTTTTGCATTTACAAAAAATAAGAGCAACATCATTGTATAAAACTGCTTTGCAACATACAAGCATATTACTGATTTAATAGATACTAAATGTAACTTTGTACTTACCGTAAAAGAATCTGATACTAATGACCTTTGTGGCTTCTCTGTCACATTAATTTTTCTTTATATTGTATGAAAATATTTATGAAAGCATTAGGGTATTCAACCATGAAGTTTGAATACCGCATTACCATTCATTATCTGATCTTTGGTATTTTGTGGATTTTGTTCTCTGATAATATTATTGAGCTTATA
>JBJOOU010000223.1:0-4747 GCA_046051105.1 Bacteroidota bacterium | reverse complement strand
ATCTATGGTCAGGTGTGGGAGCAAGTGGGTGTGAACTCAATGCCAGCGTATGGCGATTACGATGAATCATCCATGTTTGGTTATGCCACTGGAATGGTTATCGAAAGTTATTACCGATTCTTTAGTATCGATGTAAAAACTCCTGTTGTGGCTCATTTCAATGAATGGATGACCACTTTTGGTGCGTTTTACATTCGGAAGAATCAACCTGCAATTGCTACATTATTTACCACTCACGCTACTTCAATCGGCCGTTCAATAGCCGGAAATCATAAACCATTATATGACTATTTACATGAGTATAATGGTGATCAAATGGCTTATGAACTGAACATGGTCTCGAAACATTCTACCGAAAAAGTTGCTGCTCATACCGTGGATTGCTTTACTACCGTAAGTGAAATTACCGGTGTTGAATGTGAGCAATTATTGGATATTAAGCCTCATGTGATTACACCTAATGGTTTTGAAGCTGATTTTGTCCCTGCTAAGAAGCAGTTCGGACGTGCCAGATCTGAGGCTCGTGCTGCTTTGAAGAAAGTAGCCGAAACTCTTTTGGGGTATGAATTGAGTAATGATGCTATGTTTATAAGTACCGCCGGTAGGTACGAGTATAAAAACAAAGGAATTGATACATTTCTTGAGGCATTAAAGCAAGTTTCTGATAATAAGCAACTTGCTAAAGATACAGTTGCCTTTATAATGGTGCCTGCCTGGGCAAAAGGTGCAAGACCTGAACTGGTGCAGGCTCTGAATGATGAAAATGTAACTTTTGAGTCGACCAATCGGTTTTCTACGCATGATTTGCATGATTATTATCATGATAGTGTGATGGGAGCCATACATTGGTATCATTTTAAAAATGAAAAGGCAGATAAACTGAAGATTGTTTTTGTGCCTGCCTATTTGAATGGTGCAGATGGAATTTTCAACATGAGGTATTATGATTTGTTGATAGGTATGGACTTGACGATATTTCCATCGTATTACGAACCGTGGGGATATACACCTCTTGAGAGTGTCGCTTTCTCGGTTCCTACTATTACTACTGATTTGTCTGGCTTTGGACTTTGGGCTTCACATCAACCTCAAGATATTGAGGAAGGAGTGGGAGTGATACATCGTTCTGATTATAACGGGTATCATGTGGCTGAACAAATTGCAGATATGATTATCCGATATGCATCATATCCGGATGCAAAAATTACAGCTATACGCAAGAAAGCTTTTGAATTGAGTGAACGTGCACTTTGGAAGTATTTTATTGTGTATTATGAGGCTGCTTATGACATTGCTCTCAGAAATAAAAATCTGAGATTGAGCTCTGAGAACTAAACTATTTCAATCATTCATGTGTTGAAGTGTTAAGTATATCCTTCGCAAACGTTTGAAATGAATCTCCTTCGTTTTAGATTGGTTTCAAAAGTTTCCCTCTTCCTTTTTCTTTATTTTTGTGCCTTGAATCAACATGCTGAGATAAATTAGTAACATCACATGAGATTAATATTTTCGTATTAGTAATTATTAGTTCCACTAAAACTTATGAGAATTAAAGTAAACAGTGTTAATGAAGTGAATCTGAAGGAAATAACCGTAAAATCATCCCTGCCAGATAGCTTAAATAAATTAGAGGAAATTGCGCAGAATCTATGGTGGGTTTGGAATAGCAACGCCAAGAATCTGTTCCGTCATATTGATAAAGAGGCTTGGATTGAGGCTTCTTCCAATCCAATTCTTCTCCTCAATATTCTTAAATACGAACAACTTGAAGCCCTGGGAAATGACAAGGAATTCATCAAAAGCGTAGATGCTGTGTATGAAGATTTCCAGGCCTATATGAATGAACCCAAAAACACCAAAGTGCCTTCAATTGCCTATTTCAGTATGGAGTACGGTTTGACCGAAGTGTTGAAAATTTACTCAGGTGGTTTGGGCGTTTTAGCAGGAGACTATCTGAAAGAAGCTAGTGATTGCAATGTGAATATGACTGCGATCGGATTTTTGTATCGCTATGGTTACTTTACGCAATCGTTGTCGATAGATGGACAGCAGATTGCGGTTTACGATGCTCAAAACTTCAACAACCTTCCGATAACTCAGGTGAAGGATGAAAATGATCAGCCTGTTGTAGTTGAGGTGCCTTACCCAGGACGTATCGTTTATGCTTATTTGTGGAAAGTTGCTGTAGGTCGTATATCATTGTACTTGCTGGATACAGATACCGATATGAACAGTGAGTATGATAGATCAATTACTCACCAGTTATACGGTGGTGATTGGGAAAATCGTATGAAACAAGAAATTATGTTGGGTATTGGTGGTATTCTTGCCCTGAAAAAACTTGGTATTGAGAAGCAGGTATACCACTGTAACGAGGGGCATGCAGCTTTGATTAATGTTCAACGTTTGGTTGACTATATTGCTTCAGGTTTGACTTATAATCAGGCTCTTGAAATAGTACGTGCAAGTTCACTTTATACAGTGCATACTCCGGTGCCTGCGGGTCATGATAGCTTCGATGAAGGATTGTTTGGAAAATACATGAGTGAATATCCTGCAAAATTGCAAATTAGCTGGGATGAATTCATTGATATGGGACGAGAGCATCCGGGAGACCATAACGAAAAGTTCAGCATGAGTACGTTTGCTTGTAATACTTGCCAGGAGGTGAACGGTGTAAGCTGGTTGCATGGTAAAGTGTCGCAGGAAATGTTTAATCCAATTTGGAAAGGTTATTTCCCTGAAGAATTGCATGTAGGATATGTAACTAATGGTGTGCATTTACCAACCTGGACGTCATCTGATTGGAAGGCTATTTATGAAAAATACTTCACTAAGGCATTCTACACAGATCAGTCAAATATGAAGATTTGGGAGGCTGTGTATGGAATTCCTGATCAGGTAATTTGGGATACTCGTACAGGTCTGAAAAATAAACTGATTACTTATATCAAAGATCAATTCCGCGAAAACTGGTTGAAAAATCAGGGTGATCCATCTCGTATTGTGTCTATTATGGAAGCGATTAATCCTAATGCTCTGATTATCGGGTTTGGTCGTCGTTTTGCAACTTACAAACGTGCACACCTGTTGTTTACAGATTTGGAGCGACTGGAGCGTATTGTAAATAATCCGAATAAACCAGTTCAGTTCTTGTTCACTGGGAAAGCTCACCCTGCCGATGGTGGCGGACAAGGTCTGATTAAACGCATTATTGAAATTTCACGTATGCCACAGTTCCTTGGAAAAGTTATTTTCCTTGAAAACTACGATATGCGTTTGGCAAAACGATTAATTTCAGGCGTTGATATTTGGTTGAATACACCAACTCGTCCTTTGGAAGCTTCAGGTACTTCAGGTGAAAAGGCTCAAATGAATGGAGTTTTGAACTTCTCGGTTCTTGATGGTTGGTGGCTCGAAGGCTATGTGAAAGGAGCCGGATGGGCGTTGACAGAAAAGCGCACGTATGAGAATGATATGTATCAGGATCAGTTAGACGCGGCTACAATTTATAGTATGCTTGAAAATGAAATTGTACCATTGTATTTTGCGAAAAATACCAAAGGTTACTCTCCAGAGTGGATTCAAGTGATTAAAAACTCATTGGCTCAGATTACCCCACGGTATACAACCAAACGTATGATGGATGATTATGTTGAGCGTTTCTATACTAAGTTGGCGAGCCGCTCTGCTATTCTTCGTGCAAATGATTATGCAAAAGCAAAAGAAATTGTAGCGTGGAAGGAGAAAATTGCAGCTGGATGGGATCACATTGAAATTGTATCTATGGATGTTCCGGATAAGTTGATTCACCATCCTGAAGTAGGGGAGGTCTACAATATCAATATCGTATTAGATGTTCATGAAATTAATGATAAGGGTATCGGACTTGAGTTGATCGCGACCAAGATTGGTAAAAACAATGTAGATGCGTTGCATGACGTAGAAGAGTTGAAGCTGGTGAAAACAGAAGGAACAAAGCTTTTCTATTCATTGGATTATCGCTTGAATATGGCCGGTACATTTAAATATGGTTTCCGCATGTTCCCTAAAAATGAAGATCTTCCACATCGTCAGGATTTCTGCTATGTGCGTTGGATTTAATCCTTAGCCGGAATTGGTAATATAAATGCCCGATAGATTCTATTGTCTATCGGGCAGTTTAGTTGGTGCAGGGTAGTGAGAATATAGTTTTCTCGATTGATAAAAAAAACGGTATAATGGACAAAAATAGTTGGCAAAACCCCACGTAAAACATTGATTATTTGTCAGATATAAGAAGTTTATTGAAATTCGTTTCAATAAACTTTTTTCATATGTCAAAAACTAGAAAAACAAGGTGTTGGAGTTGTCAAAGTTTGGATGTAATTCGCTGGGGAAAACAGTTAGGGAAACAGCGTTCAAGTGCAAGAATTGTGGATTGCTTTTTACCCGGAGTAATCCATGGGTTAGCAATCAAAATCGCCTTATATGATTTCGTGAAATAAACCAATGGACTTGAATCATTCTTTGGGCATTTGAAGCAGAATATATCAATTCACAGAGGATTATCCAAAGAGCATTATAAGAACTATATTAAGTGGTATTTGTGCTTCAAAAGTAATGAATAGGTTTTTAAGCCATGAATGATTACCGGTAATGAAAAAGAGGAACCTCAAAACTGAAGTTCCTCTCATTTCCGTATAATCAAAAGTCTATTGCTTGTTGGGTTGCTCCTCAGCAGAGCCCAACTCCTCTTCAACTTCGC
>JBJOOU010000222.1:0-3431 GCA_046051105.1 Bacteroidota bacterium | reverse complement strand
CCTATCACAGGTCAGTCGTGGTTGAATTACCTGGCCGTTCCTGCCAATCGTCAGGGGCGTATTGTGGCTGATAATATGGTGCTGGGTAATAAAATAGCATATGAAGGTGCAATTGGAACTTCAATAGCCAAAGTGTTTGATCTGACGGTGGCTGCTACAGGAATGAACGAGGCTTTATTGAGCCGTCAAAATGTTGCTTTCAAGACTTCAACCACTCACTCGGGGTCCAATGCCGGTTATTATCCGGGTGCAATGCCGATGACTATCAAGGTGAATTTCGCACCTGAAAACGGTCAGATTTTGGGAGCACAAATTGTAGGATACACAGGCGTGGACAAGCGAATCGATCAGATTGCATTGCTGATGAAGCATGGAAAAACGATTTATGATTTGATTCGTATTGAACATGCGTATGCTCCGCCTTTTGCATCGGCAAAAGATCCTATTGCAATTGCCGGATATGTGGCTCAGAATATACTTACGAACAAAATGCCGGTAGTGTATTGGGAGGATGTGTTGAATATTGATGCAGATAGAGCAATTCTGCTGGACGTTCGTACCGAAGATGAATTTAGTTTAGGTTCAATACCTGGTGCCATCAATATTCCGCTCGATGATTTGCGAGACAGATTAAACGAACTCCCTCTTGATAAGCAGATTATTGTATTCTGTGCTATCGGATTGCGCGGATATTTGGCTCTGAACATATTGTTGCAAAGAGGTTTTGATACAGCGGTGAATCTTTCGGGAGGATTGAAAACATTCGAAGCAGCTACCTACAAAATAGAGAACAAAATAGGACTGGGAACGCAGGAAAAGCGCAATCAGGAAATGGATCTGGATATTCAGAGTCCAAAACCAATCAAGAAAATGTTGAAAGTAGATGCTTGTGGATTGCAATGTCCGGGACCGATCATGAAAATGAAAAAATCGATGGACGATCTTCAGGCTGGCGATCGAATTGAAATGGTAGCAACAGATGCCGGTTTTTCGCGAGATGCTCAGGCCTGGTGTAACATTACCGGAAATCGCATGATCACACAGAATGCTGCTGCCGGAAAATATACTGTGGTCATTGAAAAAGCAGATAAAGCCGAAATTTCAACAGAAAATCAGGTAGTACAATCGCCCAAAGGTAAGACTTTGATTGTGTTTAGCGATGATTTGGACAAAGCATTGGCATCGTTTGTATTGGCTAACGGTGCGGCAGCTACAGGTGAGAAAGTGTCGATGTTCTTTACTTTCTGGGGGTTGAATACTATCAAAAAGGTTAATAAACCAGCTGTAAAGAAAGATATTTTTGGCAAAATGTTCGGGATGATGCTTCCGGCTCATTCTAAAAAGTTATCTTTGTCGAAAATGAATATGGGCGGCATGGGCAGCATTATGATGCGCTTCATTATGAAAAAACGCGGTATCGATTCATTGGAATTGCTTCGTCAACAAGCTATTGATAACGGTGTGGAATTTATTGCCTGCCAAATGTCGATGGATGTGATGGGAGTGGACCGCGAAGAATTGCTAGACAACGTCAACATTGGTGGCGTAGCAGCATATATGGAACGTGCCGAACAAGCTAACGTAAATCTGTTTATTTAAACCCAAACAGTCAAAAGTCTATAGACGATGACTGTAGACTTTTGATACAATAATATGAATCCTTTATGCAGAATCAGGGATATTCAAAAAGCCCTGGAGACATATGAACAACATTTTGCAGAAATTACCGGTCTTTCACTTAAAGAAGGTATGCTGCTATGTTGTCTTACTGATAATAATTGTAATGCAACAGAACTCGCCAATATGGTTGACTTAAGCTGTTCCAATTGTTCCAAGGTAATTAGTTCTGTAGAAAAGAAAGGTTTTGTGATGCGTCAGTTCGGTGCCAATGATAAGCGCCAAATGATATTTACATTAACAGATGAAGGGAGATTAAAGATAAATTCGATTAAACAGAATTTACCTGAAATGCCTGAGATATTGGTAGGATAAAAAAACAGCGGAACTTTTCATTCCGCTTTTTTTTGTATAATCAATTCCTGTACATCTCCATATTCAATTTTAAAGTCAGAAAAAGCCTGATTGATTTCTATTAAACCTAAAATAATAGCAATGGCTCTGATAACTCCTGCATGAGTAAATATCAATACATTTTCTTCATTATTGGCCCTTAAATCGTCTAAAAATGCCTTTACACGATTTATCTGATCCCGAAATGATTCGCCGTTTGTTGTTTTGGTATTAATCCAATCGTTGTACCACTCCTGAATACGAGGATCGGTAATTTCAGTCCAGGGTATTCCTTCCCAATCACCAAAATTCAGCTCCATTATTCGATTATCTAATTTCGGCGTATCGTAACCACAATATTTTGCCAATTTTGTACAGCGTTGTAACGGACTGGAGTAAACAGCGTCAAACGACTTATTGGCAATATTGAGTTTTACTTGTTCGGCTTCTTCTGAAAATGATTCAGCCACGTCAATGTCTGATTGACCGTAACAAATAGTAGGACCGCAAAAGACCGAAGTGTGTCTGACGAGGGTTATTTTCATGTTGGAAATTATTTGGGATTATTGAACCTCAAACTGAAAACGGAATGAATTTTACAATAGCTAAAATGCCCAGATAAAAACTCAATTCACAGAGAAGTGCAGTGGCACCACATACATCTCCGGTATATCCCTGAATTTTGTTTTTTGCCAAAAAATAAATAAAAATCATCAGGCACGTTGGGATTATGATTGCGATACTGTAATTCATTGGTAAGTAATAAAATACAGGTGCTACTCCAGCTGCGAATGCTATACTTAATTTCCACCATGTTTGCTTTTCGTAAACTGTTTTGCTTTTGCTTTCGGACTCAGGACGAGCATATGGCAATAGGTTCATCATAATACTTGTAATGAATTTCGACAAAGGATCAGCTGCAAGAATCACCATTGGAATCAGTTTCGCAGGTAGAGAATATAGGGTGCTTATCAGTAACAAAAAATAGAAAATCAATCCTAAAACGGAGTAACTTCCGGCATGTGAATCTTTCATGATTCGCAATACATCTGCTTTAGTTCGTCCGCCGCCAAAACCGTCGAAGAAATCGCCCAATCCATCTTCGTGAAATCCACCCGTCAAAAGGATCCTGACACCCAAGCTTAAAATAAGCGCAACTAGGTTTGGAAATAATTGTGAAAATGCCAACCAACTCAAAACTGTGATGCCGGATGTAATCCAACCGGTGAGAGGCCAAAAGTAAATCATCCGTTTGTAGCTTTCAGCTGGTATTTCTTTGATTTTCCAGATTGGAATTCGGGTAAAGAATGTGATAGCTGCAGCCAGATCATTGATAATTCTCATGATTTGATCTTTTGTGTCTCATCAGGAATAATTCAATTCCTGATGAGACTTATATTTTACTTATGCAAAGTACTTTG
>JBJOOU010000221.1:0-8496 GCA_046051105.1 Bacteroidota bacterium | reverse complement strand
AGAAGATACACAATAGTAAAACCATCTCAAGGACATCTGACACATACAAGTATATAATTCATCAAGCTGCAAACAAAATAAATAAAACATTCTAATCCTATTAAATAATAGTTTTTGTTCAACAAAACACATAATCACAAAATAAATCATACAAATTGATTTTTTTTAAAAATATATGTATATTTGCATTCTATTAATACAACATCAAAATACTGAAACAAAAGTATTTGTACTCATTACAACATTTTAAAACTTACAAATCACAACACGACTATTTATATGTAAATATCATCAGTATCAAACATAAATAATACAATAATAATCTACAAACCGAAAGTAAATAATACTACAAAAATCTACAGAACAGAACTTCATCTACGAATACAACAGAGCAATTTGAATTTCTCAGTAAACATAGATTGAATTTATCGGCAAGGAAAATCAGCCCCTTTTCATCCGATACAAATCATTCATTTTAATCCGGAAATATACCTGAAATCGACACACTAGTTATTGCGACAATCAAAGACATACAATCATTAAAAATCAATCAATACAAAGATTCACTTATCAACATAAAACAATTATTACAAACCATTTAATTCATCAGAGTTATGAAAAAGAATTACCTCCTTATTACATTGGCCCTTACATTAATCGTAAATGCCACATCTGTTAATGCCGCTGACTTTCTGGTTAGAAAAAATGTTACCAGCAATAGCTCAGTAGCTTCGCCAACCGAAGCATTCTACACTCACTTAACATCCCTACCGTATCAACCCGTCGACAGTGTGAATATGTCAAATTCAACATTAGCGCCCAGTACTTATTTTTCATGTTTCGGAAGTTCGTACCCGACTAAAGGATACAAAGTGATACTGGCAACACCGGGTACAATTACACTGTATGCATCGTCAAATAACGTCTCTGTAGGCAATTTTGCATTTATAATTACATCCCACTACGATTTAAGTGATTATGTTTACCTGAGTACTGGAAATGGCACAAGCGGTACATTAAGTGCAGGTACCTACTACTTCACATTACTCACTAACCAGAAATATGGTAAGTTCAAACTGAGTGTTACATCCACTGCAACGATTACTACAGAACTCGGGAATACCGAAAACAATCAAATTCAGCTATACAGCACAAACAATTCAGTTATTGCCAAAGGCGTAACTCCTCAGTCAGTAATAAAGGTGTACAACATAAGCGGACAACTTATAAAAAGTGTAGTATCATCTTCGCAAACCGAAGAAATTACAATGCCTAACAAAGGAATCTATATTGTAAAAGTAAATGACCTGAGCAAGAAGATTACCATACTTTAATCTCAGCAGGAACATATAAAAAACCGGAATTCGAATTATCGAATTCCGGTTTTTCTTCATTCAAACAGCTTCCACCATTCGTTTATTTCTTCCAAAGTTCTTCGATCGATTCCAGCGTGCGACCTTTGGTTTCGGGAACGAATTTCCACATAAACAAAGCCGACAGAATGCCCATCACACCGTAAATCCAGTACGAAAATCCGTGGTTAAACTGCGAAGTCAACCAGTCGTTGTCGTTCATCATCGGGAAAGTCAATGACACAATCCAGTTGGCAATCCATTGCGCAGCTACAGCGATTGACAAAGCTCCACGAATGGAGTTCGGGAAAATCTCAGCCAGCAACACCCAGCATACTGGCCCCCAGCTCATGGCAAAAGCCGCTGTATAAAGCAGCATAAATACCAATGCCATCATGCCCACATTGCCCGAATAGAAGGTAAATCCAAGTGCAATCATGCTTACCGCCATACCAATCGAACCGATAATCATCAGCGGTTTACGACCGAATTTATCCACCGTAAGAATAGCCACCACAGTAAATGTGAGGTTGACAACACCCACGATAATCGTTTGCAAGAGCGATGAATCAGTAGATGCACCCATGTTGCGGAAGATATTTCCGGCATAATACAGCACTACGTTGATACCCACAGCTTGTTGAAATACCGAAAGCAGAATACCTACCACAATCACGCCAAAACCGTAAGATAACCACGGTGCATTGATTTCGTGAAGCGTACCTTTGATGTCCGAAAGAATGGTTTTAGCTGAATCTTTACCTGCTATTTTTTCCAAAACGCGCAACGCCTTTTCGTCCTGTCCTTTGATAGCCAGATAACGGGGAGTTTCTGGCACAAAGAACAACAGCACAATAAAAATAGCTGCCGGAATGGCACCCGAAAGGAACATATAACGCCATCCTTCGGTAATCAACCAGGCTTCGTCACCCTGACGGGCAATCACCAGATTGACAAAATAGATCACCAACATACCAAAAATGATCGCAAACTGATTGAAAGAAACCAATTTACCACGTACATTGGCCGGAGCAATTTCTGCAATATACATCGGCGATATCATCGAAGCAACACCCACACCGATACCGCCAATAATGCGATATACGACGAATGAATACACATCCAGCGTTCCAAAGAAGTTGAAAGCTTCGGGCTTGTAAGCACCAATAGCCGACACGAAGAAGGCCACCGCAGCAATAAACAATCCGTTTTTGCGGCCCAACGACTTGGATATAAAACCGGCAGCAGCACCACCAATGATACAACCGATGAGGGCACTTGCAATCACGAAACCTTTCACTGCATCAGCCGTGCTTTTCATCGCTTCCACGTCCGACTGTGCTGGCAAAGCGCTGCTCAAAAAGCTCACCGCCCAGGCAGTAAGTGCAATCATAATCACAGCAGCACCAATACCCCCTTTTTTCTTTCCAAGAAGGCCGATGATTTGTGCACTGATTACGATAAATACCAGATAAAGCACAATTACCATCAGGGTGCGGTATTGTGCAAAAAGCGACATTACATCACTATTAAAAACATATTGGCCGGCTTTTACAGTATAGATGTAAAACTCGACCAATGATTTTTCAGCGCCGTTTACCACAGCGGTGTCATATCCAAATAGCAAACCTCCCAGCGTAGCCACCAGGGTCAAAAGAAAAATATAGAGCTTGCTGCCTTCCTGAAAGGAATTGGATTTAGCTCCACCGGTATCAATAAATGCCATATTCGTATTAGTTTAAAAGTTGTTTGTTGTTAGATTTGATTGATTGTTAGGAAGTGTGTGAGAGAAATTAAGAGAGATGAAAGAACAAAGAGCAAAGATTAAAGACTTTGGATTTTGAACCTAAGACTTAAGAATCAAGAGCAAAGACTCCAGAAACCCGACAATAGTCTTTGCTCTTTTATCTTTGCTCTATTATCTATTTTAGATATACATATTTACGATAGCTTCGTAAAGTTCTTGTTTGCCAGAAATTTGTTTTGGCTCACCGTTGGCTTTAGCGTAAGCGTAAACATCTTCGAAAGTCAGTTTGCCTTCTTCGAATTCTTTACCTTTACCTGAATCATAAGATGCATAACGATCTGTAAGCATAGCAGGAATTGGAGATTCTTCGAGGATAGCAGCAGCAGCTTCCAAAGCACGTGCCATCACGTCCATTGCACCGATGTGAGCGATGAACAAATCTTCGTTGTCAGTAGAGTTACGACGGATTTTAGCATCGAAGTTGGTACCGCAACCTTGCATACCGCCACCTTTCAATACCACCATCATAGCCTGAGTCAATTCGAAGATATCCACAGGGAATTGGTCGGTATCCCAACCGTTTTGAACGTCACCGCGGTTAGCGTCGATAGCTCCCAACATACCGGCATCCACCGAGCATTGCAATTCGTGCTCGAAAGTGTGACCAGCCAACGTAGCGTGGTTTACTTCGATGTTCAATTTGAAATCATTTTCCAAACCATATTCTTTCAGGAAGCCAATAACGGTTTCAGCATCCACATCGTATTGATGTTTCATTGGTTCCATTGGTTTTGGTTCGATCAGGAATACGCCTTTGAAGCCTTTAGCACGAGCATAATCGCGAGCCATTTGAAGCATAGTTCCCATATGTTGTTTTTCGCGTTTTTGGTCAGTATTCAAAAGGCTCATATAACCTTCGCGACCTCCCCAGAATACATAACCACGGCCACCCAAAGCAATAGTAGCATCAATAGCGTTTTTGATTTGCAACATGGCACGAGCAGCAGCGTTGAAATCAGGGTTAGTGCTTGCACCGTTCATATAACGGGCTGGAGAGAATACGTTAGCAGTACCCCACATCAGTTTGATGCCGGTAGCAGCTTGTTTTTCTTTCGCATATTCTACGATAGCTTTCAGGTTAGCTTCATATTCTTCGATAGAAGCACCTTCGTCAACTAAGTCGATATCGTGGAAACAGTAGTATTCGATACCCATTTTCTGCATGAATTCGAAACCAGCATCCATTTTGTCTTTTGCAGCCTGAACAGCGTCAGTTGCACCTACCCATGGGTGTTTTTGAGTGCCACCACCGAATGGATCACCACCTTCAGCACACAATGTATGCCACCATGCCATGCTGAATTTGAACCATTCAGCCATAGTTTTACCGTACACTACTTTATTAGCATCGTAATAACGGAATGCTAATGGGTTTTTACTTTCTTTTCCTTCGAATTTGATTTTTTCGATTGATGGGAAATACACTTTTGACATAATAAATTGAATGACCCCCAGCCCCTAAAGGGGAGCCAGAGAAGTTAGTATTAATTGTTTACTTATATTTTAATTTTGCCGACTTAGTCTTTAAAGTCCCCCTGTGGGGGATTTAGGGGCTGTATTTATTGGGCTACCTTTTCCACCCACTTCTCATACGCCACTTTCGTAGCTTCCACCTGTTCTGCTTCCGGTGTGATCACCATGATTTTTTTCAGGGTAGAGAAAGCTTCCTCAGCATCTTTGTAAATGCCGGCACCGATTCCTGCCCCACGTGCTGCCCCTACCGAACCATCGGTATTGTACAACTCAATAGTAGTACCAGTAATGTTGGCCAAAGTCTGACGGAAAATCGGACTCAAAAACAGATTGGCATGACCTGCACGAATGGTTTTGGTTTCGATACCCATATCGTTCATAATATCCATACCGTATTTGAATGAAAAAGCAATGCCTTCGTGCGCTGCACGGATCAAATGACCTTTGCTGATGCGGTTGAAGTTGATGCCGTGGATAGAACAATTCGGTTCCTGATTGCCCAACACACGCTCGGCGCCGTTTCCGAAAGGAATAATGCTTACGCCTTCGCTACCCACCGGCACACCCGCAGCCAGTTCGTTCATTTCGGCATAGCTGATGCCTTCAGGTGCTACATTATTTTTGATCCAGGTATTCAGAATAGCCGTTCCATTGATGCAAAGCAATACGCCCACGCGGGTAGCATCTGCTGTATGATTTACGTGTGCAAATGAGTTCACACGCGATTGCGGATCGTATTTCGAGTCGCTGTTTACACCATAAACCACGCCTGAAGTTCCTGCTGTAGCAGCAATTTCACCCGGATTCAATACGTTCAATGACAATGCATTGTTAGGTTGATCACCCGCACGATAAGTTACCGGAGTACCTTCAGCCAATCCCAATTCAGCCGCAATATCGGCTTTCAGATTACCTTGCTGACCAAATGTGGGAACAATTTCAGGTACCAACGCAGTATCAAATCCAAAATAATCGAAAAGGAATTTAGCAGGTGCTTCCGCTTTGAAATCCCAGGCAATGCCTTCCGACAGACCCGAAGCAGTAGTGCAAGCCTTTCCGGTCATGCGCATGGCCAGGTAGTCGCCCGGAAGCATGTAGTATTTTGCTTTCGCGTAGTTTTCAGGTTCATTTTCTTTTACCCAGGCCAGTTTAGCCAGCGTAAAATTACCCGGAGAGTTCAGCACATTGGTCAGACAAACCTCACTACCGATTGTTTCCAACGCTTTTTGTCCGTAAGGCACCGCGCGACTGTCGCACCAGATAATAGCATCACGGATAGCTTTTTGCGCTTCGTCCACCAATACCAATCCGTGCATTTGGTACGAAATACCGATGGCTTTGATATCCGCAGCATTGGCCGAAGCTTCTTCCAACACCACCTGCGTAGCCAGTTTCAGGTTTTTCCACCATGTTTCAGTATCCTGCTCTGCCCATCCGGCTTTCACCGACTTGATTTCCATTTCCTTTTTAGGGAAAAATGCGGTAGACACACATTCACCAGTCTGTGCATTTACCAAACTCGCTTTCACCGACGAGCTTCCTAAGTCATAACCTAATAGAAGACCCCCTACCCCCTGAAGGGGAACTGAGTTACATTCGTTCTGCATATTTTTTATTTATTTATATTTTTTATTTGCTGTAATAATCAATACTAATATTTCTTTCTCCCCTTTAGGGGCTGGGGGTATCTAATTCCCCTATGGGGTATTTAGGGGGCTGTATCTTTACTTCTTATACCGATACAGCCTTGCAGCCCGGTGTGGCACATTTTCTTCCATTTCGTCCAACGGCACTACGTAATTCCATTGCGCTACTTTCTTCTGAAAATTGCGCACATCCGAACGGGTTTGGTGCACCGTATCATACAATGTCCGCAGTTGCGAAATAGTAAATTTACGCGGCAGCATTTCAAATAGCAGGTGTGGCTCAATGTCCATACGATGTCGGATATGGTCCAGCCCTTTACTGATAATTTCTGCATGGTCAAAAGCCAGATTCATTTCTGCCAATTCTCGCAATTCAACCCAGGTGGGACGCGTATCTCCTTGCCTTACCTGAATTTTGCGATCGATTTTCACCAAAGCGACATACGCTACAGTTACAATGCGACCAATCTTCAATTGCATGGTATTCTCCAACCAAAGCACATCCCTCGGATCTTTGGTGCGGTCGGGACTCCCAAAACTACGAAACTGACTCAGGTAAATATTCTTCAGTCCTGTCAGTTCGTTCAGTACCCGTGAAGCTGCATCATCCAGGTCTTCGTCGGCCAGAATAATACTTCCGGGGAGTTTCTTATCGTTGTATAGTTCGTTTTGCTCGGTAATATTTCGTTCGATCAGCAACACTTTCATTCGCTCACCATCGAAACCAAATACCACACAGTCCACCGACACATGAGGATTATATATTATTTCGCTTGCCATATCGTGTTACATTCTGTTGATAGCTATTTTTATTCTCAATGAAAAACAGCTTTATTTTCGATAGCAAAAATAAGACAATAGTTTTCAAAAACAATACACAGAAACAATGCTACACAACACATTATCAACAATTTGAATACTGTAATTATTACAATATGATCATCAGATATACTGTCTTTATTACAATAAGCATCCAAAACTATAATTTTGCTAAAGAGGTCAAATTCAAGTCGTTCATTTTTCTACTTCCCAAAACCTCCTTTATGTAGAAAGTACAATAAGTATTTCGGAAATATTCGCTCATTTTTCATCCCAAAATTTTCGAATCATTTGAAAAAAAATCGGTTTAGCTATCCTTTTTCGGGTTTAAAATTATCCGGAAGTAATGGAAATTTCAAAACTCTGATTATTTTTGTAAAAAAAATACAGATATATTATCCCATGAAATCATATTTTACGAGATCGTCCATCCTTATCATTACGGCATTGTTGAGCGTTGCAACCCTATCGGGACAAAAGAATCAGGTACCCGGAAGCATTGTCAACAATTCAGGTATCAAATTGGATGGAACGATAGTGTACCAATCCGAAAATGAACTATTTCAAACTTGCCAGTTAAAGGCGGGCAACGGAGCAGAATCAAAAAACTATTTACCATCCACCATCAAAAGTTATGAATTTCTGAACAGAAAATTCGTCAGCTTTTACAATCCGGTATTGGAAAACCGCTGCTTTATGGAACAATTGGCAAGTGGAAAGCTGAATTTATATTTTTGCAACATCGGCAGCGTGCATTTTTTCGTTAACAAATTATCAGACAGCACTTTACACCCCCTGCCCTACTTTCGCGACAACCGCTATGTCGACAATGGCTACACCAAACGATTAAAATGGGTAGAAAGCACTTTTCACATAGATACCCTGAAAATGCTGATGAAAGAACGAACCGATCTCTACATAGAAATTGAGAATATTTCCAGTCCGGAAAAAGCCCCCTTACTATCACTGATCCAAAAATTCAATGCGGGTACCGTTGTTTCATCAACCAATACCAACCCAAATCCGATGAAACCAACTTTGCTCATGCAAGGAAAAATATCCTTGTATGTATGGCACCAGAAAGAGCAAGAGGATCGATTTTTTATCCGCAAAAACCCGGATCGCAAAATGATAGAGCTACCTTTCAGCCGACTGAAAAATCAACAGGCAGGAGGTATCAAAATTGTCGATTATGGAACCATCACTTCCAATCACAAAGACAGCCTAAAAAAATACATGGCAGACGCTCCACCTCTAAAACCAATGATTGAAAACATATTTGTACCCAATGCTAAGAACCTGGGGCAACTTGTAGAAGAATATAACTCATACACCGACTCAATCAGCTTTGTAAAAAAACACAGACTCAAACGCTTACCCATCAATCTGGACATTGTCC
>JBJOOU010000220.1:0-3470 GCA_046051105.1 Bacteroidota bacterium | reverse complement strand
GGGCAGCGACTCGCCTATCACAACCGGAACGCCCGGCTTAATGATCCCCGCCTTCTCAAAGGCAATCTTCTCAAGTGTATCTCCCAGAAATCCAACATGATCAAAGCTAATATTCGTAATCACGCACAAATCCGGCAAAATGATATTCGTGCTATCCAGACGTCCCCCCAACCCTACTTCAATTACAGCAACATCCACTTTACTATCAGCAAAATAGCAGAAAGCCATTGCCATTGTCAACTCAAAAAAAGATGGTTGGATGCTTTCGAAGAGTTCCTTATGGTGCTCCACAAAATCAATTACATACTGTTCGTCGATCATTTGGCCATTGATGCGGATACGCTCACCAAAATGTACCAGATGGGGTGAGGTATACAATGCGGTTTTGTAGCCGGCTGATTGCAAAGTGGCAGCCAGCATATGCGACACTGAACCTTTGCCATTGGTGCCAGCTATATGTATTGATTTGAAGTGTTTATGTGGATTACCTAAAGCATTCATTAATCGAATGGTATTGTCCAGTCCGGGCTTGTAGGCAGCTGCTCCTATGTGATGAAACACTGGTAAGCGGTTGTACAGGTAATCTAATGTTTCGGGATATGTCATGAAGGAGATTGGATATATAGGGTTTATTATTGGTTAGCAGGTGGTAGTTGGCTACCTGTACTAACTAACTTTTTAATATCTTTGTATCGTCAATGTCAATAATGAGTGGCAAAGATACGTCTAAAAAACCAAATTCCAGATGCTCCGTAAAGTTCAATCCTACATAGAAAAGCACCAATTGCTGCAAGCTGATCGTCCTGTATTGCTGGGCGTAAGTGGTGGCACGGATTCTGTCGTGCTGCTGCACATTCTGCAGGCGCTTGGCTATGAGTGTATTATCGCTCATTGCAACTTTCATCTGAGAATGGAAGAATCCAATCGTGATGAGGCTTTTGTTCGCAATTTAGCATCCCGCTATTGCCTGAAAGCTTATTTTGTTGATTTCCAAACTGCTGAGTATGCTCAGCAGGAGAAAATCTCTATCGAAATGGCTGCCCGTGACCTTCGCTATAGTTGGTTTGCAGATCTCCTTGTGCAGACAGGTGCTCAGGCCATTGCCGTGGCTCATCATGCCGACGACAGCATCGAAACCATGCTCCTGAATCTGATACGCGGCACCGGTTTAAAGGGGATTACTGGTATTCAGCCACGCAATCAGCAGGTGGTGCGTCCGCTGCTGAGTTGCAGTCGCGACGAGATTGAAGCCTACCGCCAGCAGCATCAGCTCGAATATGTGGAAGATTCCACTAATATCCAAACCGACTATCGCCGAAATAAGATTCGCCATGAATTGTTGCCACTGTTGGAGCAAATCAATCCATCGGTGCGCCAGACATTGTACAATAGTATTCACTATTTTCAGGGTGCTTATTGCCTGTACAATGAACATATTACTCAGATTGCCGAAAAGCTCAGTGCTGTGCAAAGCGATGGTCGCGTCGTTATAGATATTCAGGGCTTGTTGCAGCAGGTGGATGTAGCGACGGTGTTGTATGAACTGATCAGCCCTTATGGATTTAATTCCAGTCAGCTGGATGACATCGTGCAGGCTCTTGGTGGTGAATCCGGCAAGACTTTCTATTCCGAAACGCACCGAATCGTCAAAGATAGAGCATCCTTGATTATCAGCGCGAAAGCTGATAGTAAAGAAAATTTGTATATTGTTTCGCAACCTGATTGTACGGTCCGCATCCCCTACCCGCTTCGTGTCAGTACATTGGCTGTTGATGCTTCGTTTGTAGTCTCTAAATCGGCTGAAAAGATACAGCTTGATGCGGAGAATATCCTGTTTCCACTCACAATCCGCTCCTGGCAGGAAGGCGATTGGTTTGTGCCTTTCGGAATGAAGCACCGCAAAAAGCTTAGCGACTTCTTTATCGATTTAAAACTGTCGATTGCCGACAAAGAAAAAGTGCAGCTCCTATGCTCCGGCGATACCATTTTGTGGGTGATTGGCTACCGCACCGACAATCGTTTCAGGGTACAGCCCCAAACATCTCAGGTCATTCAATTCGAAATCCTTCACTGATCCTTTCAGCAGAAGTATTTTACTCTTTTTATTATTCCTGTGCAGGGGGAATGGCCTGTCTCTGCGTTATACTACTGTCAACTTCTTCTGACACTGCTTTGCGTCTTGGTAGCTTGCAGTCATCTTCGATATTGATATATACTTATTTCGGCTGATTTGACTCGACAGGTTTTCTGATAAAATATCAATTTACGGAGTGTTTTTTTCAAAACATACTTGCGTGTTAAATGCATATTCATTTACTTTGCAGGCTTTTTTGAAAAACTGAATTGTTTACCAATGCTTAGCTACAATCATTGAGTAGTTGAATTATCCGGGAGTTTTCGGTATTCAGCTATTAGTTATATCTGTTTTCCACTATAAAAAATAATATTTAAATGTTTAGCAACGAAGGAAGTAGCCATTATCGCCATCAGGCAGTAATGGAAATGCCGATTTATAAAAAGGGCAAAGAAATTCTATCGGTGGTGCAACAAATCACAGATCTTATACCGGATACCGATGAGAACCTCGGCTATATCCGTGCGATCATTCTGGAGGATGCCATGCTACTGAACGCCAAACTCATTAGTGCTGAGGGAGGTGACTTATACGATATCCGAATGGAAAATGCAGCCATTATTCGTAAGGCAGCAAATAACCTGAAAATACAATATCACAACCTTGAGATGTTTGATTTCGAACATGTTGATTACTATCAAATGGTACGTGAGCTGATTGAGGAATACCGCATTTTGTTTATTGAATGGGTCAATAGTTTTGATAAAAGCAATTATGTAGTCGATCGGTGGGGACTGTTCAATCCTCCGGGTGTAAGTCCGTTCGACCAGCACAACGAGTTGTTTTAAGTCTGCCCTTACGCTTTTTATGTCCCCGGTAATTTTAGAACTTTGCAAGTAGAAAGCAAGTTGTCAGTGTTTTCAAAAAAGATACTCAACTTAACAGAACAAAAACTTTGTTTCTGTTGTTCATACCATATAGCTATAACATTTTCATCGTGTCTGATCAAATTCATTTATACAAAAGAGAAGTAAAATCCGTTGCTGAAGTTGCTCCCGGAGTGTTTGTTCTGGCCTATCTCCGGAACTTTTCGTTTTCATCCGGTCAGGTGGTGGCTGTTGATCTCGTTCCCAACGGTCGTCCACGCCTCTATAGCATCGCCAGTGGCGTGAACGATAATGAGATAGAAATTCTCTTTGATTTACGTGCCGAGGGCCATCTTACGCCCAAGCTTGCTAAACTACGCCCAAGTGATATTATCTGGGTATCAGAGCCTTTTGGTAATTACCGTACATTGCCGGGCAAAGGTTACTGGATTGCTGCCGGCACCGGAGTGGCACCGTTTGTATCCATGGCGCGCTCAGGGCTTACTTCCAGTAAAACGCTTATACATGGT
>JBJOOU010000219.1:0-13230 GCA_046051105.1 Bacteroidota bacterium | reverse complement strand
ATATTGGAAATGCTGATTGACACCGCTTTATAGTTTCGTTTAATTATTCTTTATGACGATTGTAGCTTACAAAAGTACTAAAAAAGAACAAATTCAATTTCAATCTTTGGTTCGATTAAACATTCTTTGGTAAAAATGAAATTGTCTTGCAGCTCTATTTTTTGTCGAATGGGTACAATCTTTAATTTACAGCGTCTTTTTTCTTACTTTTGAAACAAATCAAAATACTGTAAATGAACCACTTTATACGTAAAAGCACATTTCTGATTCTTCTTCTAATTATTTGTGTATCATCACATTCGGCAAGTAACTCTTCGGAATATAAACTTTGGTACGACCGCCCCGCACAGGTATGGACCGAAGCGTTGCCATTGGGTAACGGTCGACTGGGGGCTATGGTGTTCGGTAATCCGGGCACGGAGCAAATTCAACTGAACGAAGCAACTATTTGGGCGGGGAGTCCGAATAATAATCCGAATCCTGCTGCACTCAAAGCTATACCTGAATTGCGACAGCTGATTTTTGCAGGAAAATACGAAGAAGCACAGGCATTGGCCACGCAAAAAGTGATGTCGGCTACCAATCAGGGCATGCCTTTTCAGCCATTTGGCGATTTGCGCATTTCGTTTCCAGGCCATACCCGCTACACCGATTATTACCGCGACCTGAATCTGGATTCGGCTCGTACGGTGGTGACTTACAAAGTGGATGGCGTTAACTTTAAGCGCGAAACCTTCACTTCGTTTACCGATCAGGTGGTGGTTATTCGCCTCACCGCTTCTAAAAAACAGCAAATTACCTTCAATGCGGTATTTACGTCGCCTCATCAGGATGTGATGATTGCTTCGGATGGAAATTGTGTAACATTAGATGGTACTACTGCCAATCATGAGCTTCAAAAAGGGAAAGTAAAATTTCAGGGACGCGTAAGTGCTAATATTAAGGGAGGCCGTATGTCTTGCAAGGATGGAGTTTTATCGGTTGAAAATGCTGATGAAGCTATTCTCTACGTTTCTATTGCTACCAATTTCAATAACTACAAGGATATAACCGCCAATCCGGTGGAGCGGGCAAAAAGCTACCTGAACAATGCCGTAGGGAAGAATTTTGCAGATATGAAGAAGTCGCATGTAGCATTTTTCAAAAAATGGATGGACAAATCTTCGCTGGATTTAGGTCCGAATCTTTCTGCCGAAACCACCGACAAACGCATTGAAAACTTTTCAAAAACTAATGATGCACATTTGGTAGCCACTTATTATAAATTTGGTCGTTACCTGCTCATTTCCTGTTCGCAACCGGGTGGTCAGCCTGCTAACTTGCAAGGCATCTGGAACGACAAAATGTTGCCTTCATGGGATAGTAAATACACCACCAACATCAATCTGGAAATGAATTACTGGCCGGCAGAAGTTACTAACCTGACTGAGTTAAACGAGCCATTGTTTAAACTTACCAAAGAAGTGAGCGAAACCGGCAAAGAAAGCGCTAAGACGATGTACGGTGCCGATGGCTGGGTGCTGCATCACAATACTGACATCTGGCGCGTAACTGGCTCTATCGACAAATCGCCTTCGGGCATGTGGCTGGCTGGTGGTGCCTGGCTGAGTCGCCATTTGTGGGAGCATTACCTGTACACCGGCGACGTAGAATTCCTGAAATCGGTATATCCGATTATGAAAGACGCCGCCATTTTCTTTGATCAGGTGCTGGTAAAAGAGCCTAAAAGTGGTTGGTTGATCCTTTGTCCGAGCAGCTCGCCCGAAAATACACATGCCGGCAGTGGTGGCAAATCAACCATTTCGGGCGGCGTCACCATGGATAACGAACTGATTTCAAGTCTTTGGAATATCATTATTTCCAGTGCAAAAATATTAAATACTGATGCAGATTTTGCTCAACATTTGAAAAGCCGGTTGGCCGAAATGGTGCCGTTTCAGGTGGGTAAATGGGGACAATTGCAGGAGTGGATGTACGATTGGGACAATCCCGAGGATACGCACCGCCATGTTTCGCACCTTTGGGGATTGTTTCCCGGCAATCAGATTTCGCCGTTCCGCACGCCCGAATTGTTTGATGCCGCCCGAACTTCACTTATTCACCGTGGCGATCCATCCACAGGTTGGAGTATGGCCTGGAAAGTGTGCTACTGGGCTCGTCTGCTCGATGGTGACCATGCTTATAAGCTGATTACCGATCAACTTTCCATTGTTCGCAACGAACCCAAACATGGTGGCACTTATCCGAATCTTTTCGATGCGCACCCACCGTTCCAGATTGACGGGAACTTTGGTTGCACTGCCGGTATTGCTGAAATGCTGATGCAAAGTCAGGACGGATTTATTTACCTGCTTCCTGCCCTGCCTTCGGTTTGGAAAAACGGGGAAATCAAAGGATTGGTAGCCCGTGGAGGTTTCGAAATGGACATTAAATGGAGCAATGGCAAACTGGAAAAAGTAACGATTCGCTCACGCAACGGTGGAAATTGTCGTTTGCGTTCGCTTACACCGCTCAAAGGAGCTGGACTGAAAACGGCGAAAGGAGAAAATCCGAATCCACTATTTTTCGTTCCTGAAACCAGTAAACCCATGATCAGCAAAGAAGCTAAACTAAATCCTGTGGTTCTGAAAAAGACATATCTTTATGATTTGAAAACGGAAAAGGGGAAAACATATATGATCTGCCCCTAAATCCCCTAAAGGGGACTTAAAGAGCGCAGTTTATGTATTTAAATGATTTATAAAAGAGATAAAACTAATCAACATCCCCTTCAGGGGCTTGGGGCAAAAAAAATCAAACAAATATATTCAATGAGAAAGCTAATTCTAAACACATTACTGATTATCTCAATTTCCGTTTGGGGAGAAGGAAAAATTACCAAACCCTGGGAAAACGGCGCATTAAAAGTCAGCGAAAACCATCGTTACCTGCAGCACGAAAATGGCAAACCATTCTTCTGGCTCGGTGATACAGGCTGGTTGCTTCCAGAGCGGTTGGATAGAGATGAAGCTGAATATTATCTGGATCAGTGTGCAAAAAGAGGCTACAATGTGGTACAGGTGCAAACCATGAACGGGGCACCTTCTTATAATTTCTATGGACAATGCTCTTTGCCAGAAGGATTTGATTTCAAAAACATCAACAAAAAAGGCGTGTACGGATATTGGGATCACATGGATTATATCATCAAAACAGCTGCTCAAAAAGGCATTTACATTGCTATGGACTGTGTATGGGGTGGCGAAGTCAGTGGTGGTCGTGTGTCGGTAAAAGATGCCGAAGCTTACGGCAAATTTCTGGGTGAACGCTACAAAAGTTTCCCGAACGTGATTTGGATGATTGGTGGCGACATTCGGGGTGATGTAAAACCCGAAGTTTGGACTGCTTTGGCCACAAATATCAAAAAAGCGGATCCTGTTCATATGATGACGTTTCATCCACGTGGACGAACTTGTTCGGCTACATGGTTTAACGAAGCTTCCTGGCTCGATTTCAACATGTATCAAAGCGGACACCGCCGATATGGACAACGCAAAGGCGACGGCGACTATACCATTGCTGAAAATACGGAAGAAGACAACTGGCGATATGTGGAAAAATCATTGGCAATGAGCACTGTGAAACCGGTGTTGGATGGCGAACCTTCATACGAAGACATTCCGCAGGGCTTGCACGATTTCAACGAAGTGCGCTGGAATGCCAATGATGTTCGCCGATATGCTTATTGGTCGGTGTTTGCAGGTTCGTTTGGCCACACTTACGGTCACAATTCCATCATGCAGTTTATGAAACCAGGCGTTTCTGGCTCGTTTGGAGCGAAACGCTATTGGTACGATTGTCTGGAAGATGCCGGTTATAATCAAATGAAATACCTGAAAGCACTGATGCTGGCTTTTCCTTATTTCGAACGCGTGGCCGATCAGAGCATTATTGCCGGACAAAATGGTGAGCGCTACGACCGTGCCATTGCTACCCGTGGCAATGATTACCTTTTGGTGTACAATTACACAGCCCGTCCGATGCAAATTGATCTTTCGAAAATCAGCGGTGCAAAGAAAAATTGCTGGTGGTTCAATCCTAAAAACGGAGAAGTGCAGTATATTGGCGAGTTCGACAGCAAAGTGACAAATTTTACCATCGATGCTGGTTACAACTCGGGTAATGACCGTGTGCTGATCGTAATTGACTGTGCAAAAGATTATATCAAAAAAGACACAAGAAATATCTTAAACTAAAATCTAAAAATCAAATGACTCAGAAGCATTTTTCGTGCTTTTGGGTCTTTGTATTTCAATAAATAAGCTCCATGAAGTCGAAACTACTACTTCTAATCGCACTTTTTCAATTCGCATTTTGGTCTAGCGCCAGCATTTCAGTCACGGCACTGAAAACCGAGGGAATGGAAAATCCACTGGGGATTGATGCGGCAAAACCACGTTTCAGCTGGAAAACCGAAGCGACCACCGAAACCAACGTTCGCCAAAAAGCCTACCATATTTTGGTGGCAAGTTCTGCTGAAAAGCTGGCTCAAAACGAGGCTGATGTATGGAATAGTGGAAAAGTCTCGTCGGATGCTCAGCTTTGGATTCCGTTTGCAGGGAAAACGCTGATCAGCAATGGAAAATATTTCTGGAAAGTCAAAGTTTGGACCAACAAAGGCGAAACCGAATGGAGCAAAACCGCTTTTTGGAGCATGGGACTTTTCGAAGAAAATGACTGGAAATCGGCTCAATGGATTGGGTTAGATAAAGCCATGCCTTGGGACGATGAAACCTACTACAGCCGCTTGTCGGCTCGCTACCTTCGCAAAGAGTTTGCAGCTAAAAAAGAGCTGAAACGCGCCACCGTTCATATTTGCGGATTGGGACTTTACGAAATGTTTATTAATGGCAAACGTGTTGGAGAACAACTATTGGCACCTGCACAAACAGGATTCAATAAAACCGTATTATACAATACCTACGATGTAACTTCTCTACTTCAAAAAGGACAGAATGCTGTGGGTATTGCGCTGGGAACAGGACGTTTTTACAACATGCGCCAAACCTACAAGCCATGGAAAGTACCCACCTACGGTTACCCCAAAGCCCGCATGGTTTTGATAATGGAATACAGCGATGGTTCGGTGGAAAATGTAGTAACCAAAGACAATTGGAAACTAACCGCCGACGGTTCTATCCGTAGCAACAACGAATACAACGGTGAAGAATACGATGCCCGCAAAGAACTCTCGGGTTGGACAAAAACTGGCTTTGACGATTCAAAATGGCAAACAGCGCAACGCGTACGCTTCCCGATGGGGCAACTGCGTGCTCAAATGATGGACGGCATGCGGGTGGTGGATAAAATCACGCCGCTTTCTGTAAAACCATTGGGCAACAAATTTATCCTGGATTTAGGTCAGAATATAGCCGGATGGTTGCGCATCAAAGTGCGTGGAAATGCAGGCGACACGGTGGTGATGCGTTTTGCCGAAACACTGCAAAAAGATGGTGAACTTTACACCGAGAATCTGCGTTCAGCTCGCTGTACCGACAAATATATTCTGAAAGGCGACGCTGCCGGCGAAGAGTGGGCACCTGCATTTGTGTACCACGGCTTCCGCTTTGTGGAAATTAGTGGGCTAAAATATACACCTTCGGCAACTGATTTTACAGCCGAAGTAGTGAGCGATAAAATGGAGCATACCGGTATGCTGACCACTTCGAATTCGGTATTGAACCAGATATTAAAAAATGCCTGGTGGGGCATTCTAGACAATTACAAAGGCATGCCGGTGGATTGTCCGCAACGCGACGAGCGTCAACCCTGGTTGGGCGACCGCGCCATGGGCTGCTGGGGCGAAAGTTTTCTGTTCGACAACAACAATATGTACGCAAAATGGAGCATGGATATCCGCGATGCACAGCGTCAGGATGGCTGTATCCCCGATGTAGCACCGGAATACCTGACTTACTATACCGACAATGTAACCTGGCCCGCCACACTGCCTTTTATGTGCGACATGATGTACACACAGTTTGGCAACCAGAAACCAATCGAGGAAAATTACGCTGCCATTCAGAAATGGATGGAACACATGCAAAAAAATTACCTGAGTGCGGATTATTTGATGACCAAAGACGAATACGGCGACTGGTGTATGCCGCCCGAAGACCTGAAAATGATTCACAGTGCCGACCCGAAACGCATTACCGACGGAACGTTGATTTCCACGGCCTATTATTACAAAGTGCTGAACGTAATGGCTCGTTTTGCCCGCTTGCAGGGATTGAAAACCGATGCTAAATCTTACGAAGCATTGGCTTTGAAAGTGAAAGACGGATTCAACAAAAAGTTCTTCCGTACCGATTCACTTTTCTACGGAAACAATACGGCTACAGCCAATTTATTGCCGCTGGCATTTGGTATGGTGCCAAAACAATATGCCGACACGGTGGCTAAAAACGTACTTTTCAAATGTGTTCCTGCCAATACCAAATCGCAAATTGGCACGGGCGACCTGAATATTACCTGTGGCGTGGTGGGCATACAATGGCTGATGCGCGAACTCACTAACATGGGTCGCGGAGATGTGGCTTTTGCTCTGGCTTCGAACACTAAATATCCTTCGTGGGGCTATATGGCTGCAAATGGAGCCACTACCATTTGGGAACTTTGGAACGGAAACACAGCTAATCCGGCTATGAATTCGGCCAACCACGTGATGCTGCTGGGCGACCTTGTTACCTGGGCTTATGAAAATGTGGGTGGCGTAAAATCCGACTACAAACAGGCAGGTTTCAAACACATTATTCTGAAACCGGACTTCTCCATTCCTGATTTGGAATTTGCCAACGCTTCTTACATTACTCCTTACGGAAAAGTAGTGAGCAACTGGAAAAAGACCCTGATGAAACTGCATTGGGAAGTTTCGGTACCGGTCAACAGCACCGCAGAAGTACATTTACCTAACGGAAAAGTGCAACAATTAGGTTCCGGTTCGTACACGTTCAATGTAGAGATTCCGCAGAAAAAAGGCATTGTAACCAATGAATTTCTCTATGACAAAGCAGATTTTCCACAAGCGCATTCGGCTACGATTGTAGAAACCACAGCCGGTGATTTAGTATCAGCATTCTTCGGCGGAACCCGTGAAGGAGCGCCCGATGTTTGCATATACACTTGCCGCAAAGACAAAGGTTCGGATAAATGGACGGCTCCAGCAATGGCTGCTGATGGCATTTTCAGCCCTACATTGCGCAAAGCTTGTTACAATCCTGTACTGTACCAACAACCCAACGGACCGCTGTATCTTTTCTATAAAATTGGTAACAAAGTGTCGGATTGGGTGGGCTATCTGAAAAAAAGTGACGATGGCGGTCGCACCTGGAGCAAAGCTTATCAACTTCCCGACGGCTATCTGGGACCTATCAAAAATAAAATTGTAGACGTGGATGGAAAGTCCATTGCACCATCCAGTACAGAATCGGGAGGATGGAAAGTCCATTTTGAAATTGCCGAGGATGGCGGTCGCAAAACCCATATCGTAGGTCCATTAGCTGCCGACAGCGCGGTATTAACGCAGGATATGATTCCGAACAATGGCCCGGTAAAAGTAGATGCCGAGTCGGGCGAAGGTGGCAAACAAAAAACAGTTCAGGCCATTCAGCCCAGCATTTTGACGCACAAAGACGGTCGCTTGCAAATTCTTTGTCGCACCCGCAACGGACGTATTGCCACTGCCTGGAGTTCCGACAAAGGTGAAACCTGGACAAAACTGACTTTGACCGATTTGCCAAACAACAATTCGGGCACAGATGCAGTCACCCTTCAGGATGGTCGACAAGTGTTGATTTATAATGCCGTGGCAACACCTCCGGGAGCACCCAAAGGTGTTCGCACACCACTCAACATCGCTGTTTCGGACGATGGTATTCACTGGAAAATGGTGCTCACGTTGGAAGATTCGCCCGTTTCGCAATATTCCTACCCGAGCATTATTCAGGGCAAAGACGGACGAATACATGCCGTTTATACCTGGCGACGTCAACGCATTAAGTATGTAGAGATTAAAATATAAAATTGCTGTAGAAGAGTGAATCTGAGAATATTCGGGATTCACTCTTTTTTATTGGATAAGGTGATTTCCTGCTGAAAAACATCTAAAATGAGAATATCCGTAGCGGATTATCTTCTATTTTTACAGGACAGATCAGCATAGTAAAAATGGATATCAATTTCTCTCATTCCACATCAAAAATCAAGACATTGGCAGATGCTATCAGCAATGCCGTGATGCAGGGAGAATTGAAGCCGGGCGACAACCTGCCATCCATCAACGAAGCAAGTGCTGAGTACGGCGTGTCGCGCGATACGGTTTTTAAAGCGTATAAAAGCCTGAAAAAACGCGGGGTGATTGATTCGAATCCGATGAAAGGTTATTTTGTGACAGGCGAAGTGAATCATGTGCTTCTGCTGTTGGATACCTATTCGTCGTTTAAGCAGAATTTGTATCATCGATTTGCAGCTCAATTGCCCGAGAATTACAAGGTAGATCTTATCTTTCATCAGTACAACGAACGGCTTTTCGATACGATTATTCGCGAAAGCATGGGACGCTACAGCATGTATGTGGTGATGAATTTCTCGAACGAACATTTTTCAGATACATTAAAGCTGATTCCGGCAGGTAAACTATTATTGTTGGATTTTGGTAACTTCGAAAAGTCGCATTATCCATATATCTGTCAGGATTTTAATGATGCTTTTTACAATTGCCTCCGAAATAGTGGCGATGCGTTGCGGAAATATACGCAACTGTCGTTTGTTTTTCCCGAAGAAGTTTGTCACCCTGTGAGCGCTATCGATTCTTTTTTGCAGTTTTGCCATGATCATTCGTTTGGGTACGAAATTATTCGCCGTGAGTCTGAATGGAAAGGGGCTGAGAAAGGTACCGCTTATGTGTGTGTTACTGCCGAAGATTTGGTAAAGGTAATTAAAGATGCCGATGCCAAAGAGTTGCAATTGGGGGTTGATGTCGGATTAATTGCTTACAACAATGAACCGGTGTTGGAAGTGATTAAAAATGGAATTTCCACCATTAGTATCGACTTTGGTTTGATGGGCGAAATGGCCGGAAATTATGTGTTACACAAAGAAATGATACAAACCTATTTGCCCACAGAATTAACACTCCGGGGATCATTATAAGCAATGTATCTCCATAAATAAGATTTTTTTTAATGGGGAAACAGCATAGATCAGCATGGATGTAAAATAAGACAAGATAGAATTCAATAACTACAAATAATTTAATAACAATTCAATAGATGAAAGCAGAAGTAATCGGAGGAATTGCGCAGGAAATTCCTCAAATCCGTAAAGAAAAAAAAGGTAACCTACAGGGTGATAATCCCAAAATTGGTATCCGTCCGACTATCGATGGTCGTATGGGCGGTGTGCGCGAATCGCTGGAAGATCAAACCATGAAAATGGCCTTGAATCTGGCTGATTTCCTTTCGTCGAGCCTGAAGTACAGTGATGGTTCAGCAGTAGAATGTGTGATTGCCGATACCACTATCGGACGTGTGGATGAGGCTGCTGCCTGTGCCGAAAAATTCAAAAAAGAAGGTGTTGCGATTACGATTACCGTTACTCCATGTTGGTGTTATGGTAGCGAAACCATCGATATGGATCCGCATACCATCAAGGCCGTTTGGGGTTTCAACGGAACCGAGCGTCCCGGAGCGGTGTATCTGGCGGCTGCATTGGCGGGTCATAACCAAAAAGGATTGCCGGCTTTCGGTATTTACGGACACGATGTACAGGACAGTTCTGATACTTCGATTCCTGCGGACGTGCAGGAAAAACTGTTGCGTTTTGCTAAAGCGGCCATTGCTGCGGCTACCATGAAAGGCAAATCGTACCTTTCTATCGGATCGGTATCGATGGGTATTGCCGGATCGGTGGTGAATCCGGATTTCTTCCAGGATTATTTAGGTATGCGCAACGAATATGTGGATATGAGCGAAATCAGTCGTCGTGTACAGCTGGGCATTTTCGATCCTGAAGAGTTTAAAAAAGCGATGGACTGGACCGAGAAGAACTGCAAAACGCACGAAGGAACTGATTTCAATGACGAAGACAAAAAGAAATCGCGCGCCAAACTGGACGAAGAATGGGAGTTTGTAGTAAAAATGACCATCATCATCCGCGATTTGATGATTGGCAATCCTAAATTGCGCGAACTGGGCTTTGGCGAAGAAGCGTTGGGACACAATGCGCTGGCTTCCGGTTTTCAGGGACAACGTCAGTGGACCGACTTTATGCCAAACGGCGACTTCTCAGAAGCGATGCTGAATACTTCTTTCGACTGGAATGGTATTCGCGAAGCGTTTGTAGTTGCTACCGAAAATGACTCATTGAACGGTGTGGCTATGTTATTCGGAAAACTGTTGACTAATACCGCACAGGTATTTGCCGATGTGCGTACGTACTGGAGCCCCGAAGCCATTGAGCGCGTAACCGGTTATAAAGTAGATGGTTTAGCGGCTAATGGTTTGATTCACCTGATTAACTCAGGCTCAGCAGCACTGGATGGTAGCGGACAACAAAGCATTGACGGACAACCAGCCATGAAACCTTTCTGGGAAATTACTGAAGAAGAAGTGGCTAAAACGCTGGGCGCAACTACCTGGTATCCTGCTGACTGTGGTTATTTCCGTGGTGGTGGCTTCTCGTCGCAGTTTGTCACCAAAGGTGGAATGCCGGTAACCATGTCGCGTATCAATCTGATAAAAGGACTTGGCCCGGTATTGCAAATTGCTGAAGGATGGACGGCTGAGCTCCCAAAAGAAGTACATGACACGCTGGATGTACGTACCAACCGTACCTGGCCCACTACCTGGTTTGCACCACGCCTTACCGGCGAAGGCAATTTTGCCGATGTATATTCGGTGATGAACAACTGGGGGGCGAACCACGGTGCATTTAGTTACGGACACATTGGTGCCGATTTGATCACGCTGGCTTCTGTACTGCGCATTCCGGTGTGTATGCACAACGTGCCGGAAGAAAAAATCTTCCGTCCGAGTGCCTGGGCTGCCTTTGGAATGGACAAAGAAGGTTCGGATTACCGCGCTTGCCAGACTTATGGGCCGATGTACAAATAATTCATTGAAAAGTGGACAAAAGTCTATGATATTTGAATGATATTTTAGTTGAAGGATTGAAGATCGGACTATTTTTGTGCTCCGGTCTTTAATCTTTTTTAGCTTGGCCATTAGTACAGTAAGTTTCAGGAAAACGTCCTCCAGAGGTCTTTGAAACTGAATCTGTTTCCTTGTCAAAACAATAAGTTTTAAGGTCAAAATAAACAACTTCTTTCATTTTGAATATCCATACTTTTGTATGCACTTGAAATATAATATGAAGACAAAATCATTCTTAGCATTCGACCTTGGTGCCACTAGCGGTCGTTCAATACTTGGCACAATCGAAAACGGCAGAATTCAATTAAAAGAACTTACCCGTTTTCCTAACCAAATTCTGCAAGTGGGAGATCATTTCCACTGGAATATCTATTCATTGTTCGAACACCTGAAAGCCGGATTGGTAGCTGCCAAACAGGAAGGTGTTGAAATTACGTCTATCGGTATCGATACCTGGGGGGTTGACTTTGCGCTGCTTGCCGAAGACGGATCTATTCTGGGTGCTCCCTACGCATACCGCGACCCACATACCATTGGTGCTCCGGATGAATACTTCAAAATTGTTCCCCGCGAAAAAGTTTATGATCTTACCGGTATTCAGGTGATGAACTTCAACAGTCTTTATCAGCTTTTTGCGCTGAGCAAGGCCAATAATTCATTGCTGAAAGCCACCAAAGAAATTCTTTTCATGCCGGATGCATTGGCTTATATGCTTACCGGTAATAAAGTAGTGGAATATACCATTGCTTCTACTTCGCAAATTCTGAACCCACGCACCAAACAATTCGAAGCTGAATTGCTGGAAAAAGCGGGCGTTTCGCCATCTATTTTGGGTGAAGTGGTCATGCCGGGTCACCTGATTGGTACTTTGCGCGATGAGTTGGCTGAAGAAAGTGAACTGGGCAAAGTAAATGTGGTGGCTGTTGCCGGACATGATACGGGTGCGGCTGTAGCTGCTGTTCCTGCAGCCAATGAACGATTTGCTTACCTGAGCTCAGGTACCTGGTCGCTGATGGGAATTGAAGTACAGGACGCTATCATTAATGAAGCTACTTCAAAATATAACTTCACCAACGAGGGTGGCGTAGAGGGTACTACCCGTTTCCTAAAAAACATTACCGGAATGTGGATTTTGGAACAATGTATGAAAGAATGGAAAAAAGAGGGTATCACCTATGCTTACGAGAAAATCGTGCAAATGGCCGATACCGTTGCTCCATTTCAGTCATTGATTGATCCTGATCATACTTCGTTTGCCAGCCCGGGCTGTATGACGAAAGCTATTCAGGATTATTGTGCCGCTACAGGTCAACACGTACCTGAAACACACCCTGAATTTGTACGCTGTATTTTCGAAAGCCTTGCGCTGAAATACCGTTACATCCTTGGTTTGCTGAAAGGCATGGCTCCATTCGAAATTGAAAAACTACACGTAATTGGTGGAGGATCAAAAAATCCGTTGTTGAACCAATGGACTGCCAACGCAATTGGACTTCCTGTTGCAGCCGGTCCTTCCGAAGCAACTGCAATTGGTAATATCATGCTTCAGGCCAAAGCTGCCGGCGTGGTGGATAGCTTGCAGGATATGCGCGCCATCATTGCTGAGTCGGTTCATATCGATGATTTCGAGCCTCAGAATGCCGAAGTATGGTTGGAAGCCTACAATAAATTTATTGGAATAACTGGATTAAATTAATATCTGTACTTTTACGATTGGGAAGCCTGCTTTTCAATCGTAAATTGTAAATGGAAAAATCGTAAATCAATATCATGGCAGTAGTTGTTATTATGCCCAAACAGGGCCAATCGGTAGAGAGTTGTATCATTACCGAGATTAAAAAGAAAAAAGGAGACTCGGTGAGCAAAGGTGAAATCCTTTTCTCATACGAAACAGATAAAGCTTCTTTCGAAGAAGAATCACCCGCCGACGGTGTGGTGTTGGAATGTCTTTATGCTGATGGCGACGAAGTACCCGTGTTGCAAAACATGATGGTGATCGGTCAGCCGGGCGAAGACTTTGCTGCATTGCTTCAGACAG
>JBJOOU010000218.1:0-28327 GCA_046051105.1 Bacteroidota bacterium | reverse complement strand
ATTATTTGAATGCGAATGTGTACTATTGGAACGATACTAATGGAGATAAGAAGTTCCAGGATTCAGAAAAAGGTGCTTATTTCAATCAGACAGGTGGTAAGTACCATACGGCGGCCAAAGGATTGAAACAAACATCGTATTGGGTGGTGGATTTACCATTGTATTTTAAAATTGATGAGCATCACGAAATCTCGTTGTTGAACACCTACAAAAAATACTATGATTGCTGGACTACCCGTTTTGATACGAATAATGCTGATGATTATATGAATCATGCAGCCGTGGATGGAAAAGAGATTTATTATTTTAAGGATAATGTGCACCCTAATTATGTATTGGATCATTATCCTAAAACATCGGCCTATATGGAGCATCCGGAGACTTCGTTCAATTTCCTGACGAATACTCCGTTCTACTTTTCATCTACCTGGAAGTATCAGTATACCAGCGAGAATTTTTTGTTCTCTTTCTCGTGGTGTTCGTATGTGCAGTGCGGCATTTCAACATTGGGCAATGGCCCGCTTCACAACAATATGAACGTTTATTCCGAAACGACAGCCAACCCGAACATCGAATATAAATTGATTGGCCGATTGAATCAGGAGAGGGCTTATATTGCACGAATTTTGGGCTCGTATAAATTTAATCAACATTTCAGTATGTCGGTAGTTGGTAAGTTTAAAGATGGTCAGGCATTTACCAGTTATAGTACCCAGTATTTTGGAGACGATAAGCGTACGCAGGTGGCTATGTGGGCAGATCATACCAAAGGAATTAATCCATATAATCTCGAATTTGGTAGTCGGAAAGATGCATTTTTTAATATCGATTTAAGTGCAACCTATAAAGGTAAGCTGATGAATCACAATTATGAGGTTCAGGCGATGGTATATAATCTTTACGACTTTGGAACCGAATTGCTGGAATATACCTTTGAACCTAACCCCAGACATGAGGGCCGTGTGGCAATGTCGATGAATATCCCACGTGGATTGATGCTTACAGGTAAATTCTATTTTTAAACATTAGTACAAATGAATAAAAAAGTCCGGCTGAATTTTTCAACCGGACTTTTTTATTTTGCTTCAAGCTTTTTTATCGCGTCATAAAGTGGAACCAGATAACCATTTTCGAACCGACAAAGTAAACAAATATTGCCTACAGGCTTGCCGCTTTGCCATTCGGGCATGATACTCATGTCATCGTATATTATGTTGGTAATAAATGATTTCCCGACTTTGAATAAATGGTCATAATCCTGTGTTTCAAAGAATAGTTTATTCTTGTCGAAATCCTCAACCTGGAAAGTGCAGGTGTAAACCGCTTCTTCAGCACATTCGGCACGTAGGTACAATGCCCTATCTACCATTCCTGGGGTGAAACTTTTTTGTGCTTTAAATTGAGCAGCAGGTATCTTGCCATTGAAAACTTCAACTTCGTCTACAGTTATTTCGATGGACGATACATAATCGGTAAGTAGTTGAGATACGTGTATCAGGTCATTGTAATGAAAAAAATCTTCCCAATTGTTGAATATGGTACCGTCTGAGGGCATATAATTCCCCAAAACAAGTTCGGCTGAGACGCCTGTGAGTTTGATGCTTATTGTTGACATTCAGGTTTGTTTGTTACGAAAATGGCTGCAAAAGTAAGGATTTTCCATCAATCTGGAAACGTAAGCTCAGCCGATATACTCTATTTGCATAAATCCAAGGTGGTGTAATACTTCGCGTATTATCAGTAATCTGGCTGCAAACTCGTTGTCAGTTGGTAAAATGTCCATACTGGCAGGGCGTCCGGCAATAATTGCGCTCAACCTTCCAAATAAAACTTCTACATCTGTTCTGTTTAATGTTTTGGGGTCTTTAGAATTGGGATGGGCTAGTGCTAAAACCGTTTCCAGATCACTGTCGTCGGAGTATAACGTTGTTCCCGGAGTCAGTTTCTTGTGAAATGGCATTATTTCATCTTCTACTATCATGATGCCTTCTTCCGTTTCTGAGGGAGTAGGTGGATTATGTTTAAAATAGTTGTTGGCTACGTTGTTAGCTCCAATTCTAAATACAGCTCCATATTCGTAATTATCCACTTCAGTGCCCTGAACCAGCAATGTTTTGTCGCTTTTGATACTAATAAATGATGCTAAGCAGTTGTCAGTTTGTAAAATACTTCTTAGTTTGTATAGTGTGCTGAGTTCATTCTCTTGTTCCATATTTCTTGTGTTCTAATCTGGTTCGAAATTATACATTTGAATTCAATTTGAGATGCCAAAACGCAGAAAAGATTTTGAAAAAAGATAGGAGTAAAGGTAGATACATGCAAATACATTATTTTTGCACAGTTTTAAATGATGAAAATGAAAACAAATAGAACGAGATTGAATTTAGTGTTACTGAGCTTGATTTTATTAAGTGTTTCGGCTTGTAAAAAGACTGAAAGTACGAAGCCAATTGTAAGAAAACAAGATGTTTTTGGACGAAAAGATACTACAAAAATTCATGTCGAAAATCCGAAACTGATTGCCTATCGGGCCTTTGTAGCTGCCCTGGATAGTACTGATATGACTGTTGTTGTAGCGGCGATGGAAGAATATAAGCGCAGTTTTAAAGCTGAGTCGCAAAGTCTTTGCGATAGCGCCTATGCTATTTTTCAGGCAAAATACGATGTCGTGGAGGGTTTGCTCAATATGTCCCATCAAAATGATACAACTGATTATTCGCCTCTTTTTCAAAAAGGAGGAGTTGTGCCGGCTGCTACCAAGTGGTTTCAGCTGAATTTGCAGAAAAATGGATTTAAACTATCTTCGGCTGGCGGAGCGACATATATTGAAGTAGATCGCAATTTTGTGTCGGGGAACTTTTATTCAATGATCTCCCCGTCATTGAAAATGTATCTGGATGAAATTCAAAAGGAAAATAAAGAAGGTTTCGCTATTGATGAGGTGATTACAATCAGTTATCGTCAACTCGTTGATCGGATTATTTGGTATGAAAATTTTATAGCTGAAAATCCCGGCTCAGTAATGCTGAACAATTGCAGAAATTATAAAAAAGCATATCTGACCTATTTGCTGACGGGTTATGGTAAAACAGCATTGTATTCTAACTCACAAACCGCTGAGGTTGCGCCTTATTATGCCAAAGCCTTCAAATATCTGATGGATAAGTACCCTGAATCGGAAGTTGCAGTGCTGATTACACCTTATTTGGAAGCCCTAAAACAAAAGAAAACTAACGATGCGCAGGCTGTACTGAAGGATCTGAGAATAAAGGGCATGATATTGACTTCCCGATAATGACTATTTGATTTTGGGGATTAAACAATTCTGACTTTCAGCTGTTTGTATTTAAGTAACCTCTTAAACGAAAAAAATATGAAATGGCTGAAGTACTTTGGATTGGGACTTTTAGGTCTTATAGTGTTAATATGTATCGCAGCAATTTTTGTCCCCAAAACATTTACCTACGAGAAATCAATTGTGATTAACGCACCCATCGACAGCGTTTGGGAAAACACATCCACACTGGCAGCGCTCGACAAATGGAGCCCCTGGAATGATCATGAACCTTCCATGAAAAAAGAATGGAGCGGCGTGGATGGTACCGTTGGAGCTAAACAGAGTTGGGAAGGTAAAATTGTTGGAAGTGGTAGTCAAACAATCAGTAAAATCGTAAAACCAACCCTGTTTGAAACCAATCTTGATTTTCTGAAACCGCAGGAAAGCCACGGAAAAGGCTATGTAAAATTGGTTGACGAAGGAGGTAAAACAAAAGTTACCTGGGGAATGTCAGGCAGTATGCCTTATCCGTTCAATATCCTGATTCTGTTTATGAACATGGAAAAGCAAATGGGTGCCGATTGGGATCGTGGACTGATGCGATTAAAGGAAATGAGCGAAAAATAAATCAGATGAAAAAGACTCCAAAGTGGGTCTTTTTTTTGTTTTAAAATGCAGATGGAGAGTAGCCATCGAGAAGGATGGCGTGATGGTAGAAGAATATTTATTCATGGACAATCAAACTTATATGACTCAATTGGGTTTAAATAAATAAGCCTTTCTTTTATTCCGTATTATATAATCATTAAAATTGAAGATAATGGAACCGGTTATTGCTAAAAAAGGGCCTTTCGCTGTAGAGTTGGAGGCGGGAAAAAACTATCATTGGTGTGCCTGTGGCAAAAGTGCCAATCAACCATTTTGCGATGGCTCACACAAGGGGTCGGGGATAACACCGCTGTCGTTTACGGCAGAGAAGACAGGAACAGCACATTTATGTGGATGCAAGCATACTAAAAATCCACCGTATTGCGATGGAACTCATCACAAATTGTAGTGCATTTTTCCTGATATGACTTACTCATGGCCTTTGAATATTTCTGACTTTGAAGGCCATGTGTTTATTTTAGCTTACCTGAATGAGGAAAAGTTATGAACAGAAAACGATTTTTACAATCTTTGGGGTTGATGGCAATGGCCGGAGCCACTTTAAAACTGGAAGGATTAAACAAAATGATTGATACAAGCAATAAAACACTTCGCATGCCGGCACTATTTGTAGGTCACGGTAGCCCGATGTATGCCATTGAGGAAAATGAATTTGTAAACAAATGGCGCTCGCTGGGACAGGAAATGCCAGTTCCTAAAGCTATTTTGGCGATCTCTGCCCATTGGGAGACCAGCGGAACGCAAGTGACGGCGATGCAACAACCACCTACCATTCATGACTTTGGTGGTTTCCCACGGCAACTTTTTGAAGTGCAATATCCCGCTCCGGGTAGTCCGGAACTGGCTAACGAAACTATAAATATGGTCAAATCCACTCCGGTAACCGCCGATGAACGCTGGGGGCTTGACCACGGAACATGGAGTGTTATTCGTCGGATTTATCCGGATGCCAATATTCCCGTTGTGCAGTTGAGTCTTGATTACCGTAAATCGCCGAAACAGCATTATGAGCTGGCGCAGGAGTTGGCGGCTTTGCGTAATAAAGGGGTGCTGATTGTGGGGAGCGGAAATATCGTGCACAATCTCCGACAAGTTTCGTGGGATAAAGCCGATGATGAAGAGTTTGGTTATGACTGGGCTATTGAGGCCAATGAGCTGGTAAAGAAATATGTGCGCGAGCGGAATCATGAAAAGTTGATCAACTATCAATCGCTCGGCCGTGCAGTACAAATGGCGGCTCCAACTCCCGATCATTTCCTGCCATTGTTGTACGCTTTGGCACTTCAGCAGGACGATGAACAGGTGGATTTTTTCAACGACAAGGCGGTGATGGGGTCGCTTACCATGACTTCATTGAAAATAGGTTGATGATCAGATAGTAATGTGTTGGAAATCAAAGATGGATTTGTGTGATAAAAAATTCCTCTAACTCTTTGTGCAATAAAAAATAAATCGTATTTTTGCAGTCCGTTTCGGATAAGGTCATCAAGAAGCAATGCTGCGAGGCAACTCACCTTCCCGATGTAATAAGAAAAGTCGTTTTAAAAATGTACGCAATCGTAGAAATTTTAGGACAACAGTTCAAAGTCGAAGCAGGCAAAAGACTGTTTATCCACCGTATGAATGAGGCCGAAAGAGGTGCTCAGGTAGAATTTGACAAAGTGTTGCTTATCGACAACGAAGGTGCTATCACTGTAGGTGCTCCTGTTGTTGCTGGTGCAAAAGTTGTTTGTGAAGTAATCTCTCACGTTCGTGGTGAAAAAGTAATCGTTTTCCACAAAAAACGTCGTAAAGGATACCGCAAACGTAACGGTCACCGTCAGGATTTTACTGAATTATTTATTAAAGAAATTGTTGCTTAACCGATAAAAAGTTAGAAGAAAATGGCACATAAGAAAGGGGTAGGTAGCTCGAAGAACGGTCGTGAATCGGAAAGTAAACGACTTGGTGTGAAAATCTATGGTGGTCAGTTTGCTAAAGCTGGTAACATTATAGTACGTCAACGCGGAACTCAACACCACGCAGGCGAAAACATGGGTATTGGTAAAGACCACACTCTGTTTGCATTGGTTGACGGAATCGTAGAATTCAGAAAAAGAAAAGACAACAAGTCATTTGTTTCTGTAAAACCTATCGAAGCTAACTAATTTTAGCCCAGATATCAAAACACATAAATCTCCTGTTGTTTTACATCCGTGTAAAATTGCGGGAGATTTTTTTTATTCAGACAATAGAACAAAGACGAAGAGCAAAGACTTGTAATCGTCAATCGTAAATGAATAAATAGTAAATACAATATATGCTGACACTCAAATATATCACCGAAAATACCGAAGATGTAATTGCCCGCCTGGCCAAAAAACATTTCGACGGAAAAGAAATTATCGCTCAGGTAATCGAACTGGATAATGCACGTAAAGCTGCTCAATCACAGGTAGATGCTGCTGCTGCCGAAATGAATACACTGTCGAAAGAAATCGGTATGATGTTCAAACAAGGCAAACAGGAAGAAGCGAACGCTGCCAAAGAAAAAACCGTTCAGTTGAAAGAAACTATCAAAACGCTGGGCGATGAGCAGGCTGCTGCCGAAAAGCAACTTACCGACTTGCTGGTGCAAATTCCTAACCTGCCACACGAAAGTGTTCCGGTGGGTAAACATGCCGAGGATAATTTAATTGAGCGTCAGGGTGGCGAAGTGCCTGCATTGCCTGCAGATGCTGTTCCACACTGGGATTTGGCAAAGAAATACGACCTGATCGATTTCGAATTAGGTGTGAAAATTTCCGGTGCCGGATTTCCTGTTTACAAAGGCAAAGGTGCCCGTTTGCAACGTGCGCTGATCAATTTCTTCCTGGACAATGCACGCGATGCCGGCTACCTGGAAGTACAGCCTCCTTACGTGGTGAATGCTGCTTCAGGTTACGGAACCGGACAGTTGCCCGACAAAGAAGGCCAGATGTACCACTGTCAGCTCGACGATTTGTACCTGATTCCGACTGCTGAGGTGCCTGTGACCAACATCTACCGCGATGTAATCCTCAACGAAAGCGAATTGCCTATCAAAAATACCGCTTACTCCGCCTGTTTCCGTCGCGAAGCAGGTTCGTACGGTAAAGATGTACGCGGCTTGAACCGTCTTCATCAGTTCGATAAAGTGGAAATAGTACAAATTGCGAATCCCGAAACGTCTTACGATCGCCTGACTGAGATGGTGGATTACGTGCAAACGCTGGTTGAAAAACTGGAATTGCCTTGGCGTATTCTTCGTCTTTGTGGCGGCGATATGAGCTTCACTTCGGCGCTGACCTTCGATTTCGAGGTATTCTCAGCGGCTCAGGAGCGTTGGTTGGAAGTCAGCTCGGTGTCCAACTTCGAGAGCTATCAGGCCAATCGTCTGAAATGTCGTTTCAAAGGTGCCGACAAAAAAACGCAGCTTGTGCACACCCTCAACGGTAGCGCAATGGCCTTACCACGCATCGTTGCCGCCTTGCTCGAAAACAATCAAACGCCCGAAGGCATCCGCATCCCCAAGGCTTTGGTGCCTTACACCGGCTTCGACATCATCGACTAATTCTAACCCTCAACATACAAAAATACCGTTTCTTTCAGCTGAAGGAAACGGTATTTTTTTTTTCTTATTTTCTTTTGGGCGCCACCCTTCGGGTCGGGCTATTCGCTCTTGTACCGCCCGCTTCGCGTCCGGCACGCCGCTTCTATCCCTGGCGCACGCGGTGCGAGAGTTCGGCTCGCAAGCTTACTTTGTGATAAAAGCTTGATTTTTGATCATTTTTTCGCTGTCATACGGTGCTGCATCGCCACCCAAATATTTGTGAAACCACTCCAGATGGGCATTGTAATACAGCGGCATCGATTTGATTCCGTTCGGCCAGTGACCGTCGTTTTTCAGAATGATCAGTCGAGATGGTATGCCCAACGTTTGTAAAGTGGAGAAATATTGCAAACTTTGGTTGTAAGAAACCCTGAAGTCCAGCTGTCCGGTCATAATAAGGGTAGGAGTGGAGAAGTTTTTTACATACTCCGACGGCGAAAATTTCTTATAAAGTTCCGAATTCCATGGTTGACCTTGCAGCTCGAAGTTAGGAAACCACAATTCTTCGGTTGTTCCCCACATTGATTCCAGATCAAACAAGCCCATCATCGAAGCCAGACACTTGAATCGTTTCGTTTTTGCCTGAAACCAGTTCATCATATAGCCACCATACGACCAGCCCATTGCTCCCATTCGTGTGGAGTCAACATAAGATTGTTGAGCCAATGCGTCGGTTACTTTCATCAAATCCTCAAACGGACGACCGCCCCAGTCTTGCGAAATGCCACGGGTGAAGTCTTGTCCGTAGCCGGTAGAGCCGGTTGGGTTGCAATAAGCCACCACATAGCCAGCTCCCGGATATACCTGCCAATCGCCGCGAAAAGAATTGGTCCACTGCATTTGAGGGCCACCATGTACGTTTAAGATCAATGGATATTTTTTTGATGGATCGAAATTGTGCGGTTTCACTATAAAGACTTCGACTTTTACTCCATTTGATCCTGTTACCCAAAGCGTATCAGCCGGACGGATGTCAACTGTGTTGCAAATTTCTTCGTTGATGCTGGTCAGTTGAGTTTCTTTACCATTGGGCAGTTTGCTGCGGTACATTTCTACCGGTTTGCCGGTGGTGCTGGCGGTGTAGTACAGGTTCTTTTTGGCATCGATGTCGAAACTCTGAATCGTTTTTTCGCTGCATACCAATTCTGTTTTCTGGGTATTGATGTCAATCTTGTATAATGGTTGACGACCGACTACATCGGCCACAAAATAAATTGATTTCGAATCATTGTTCCATTTATACTCATTCACCCAATTGTCGAATTTTTCGGTAATCATCTTGCTGGTTTTTGTCACGCGGTCGTAAATCGTCAATCGGAATAAATCCGATTCGTACGAAGGTACCAGCTGTTTGCGATAAGCGATATATCTTCCATCTGGTGAATATGTGGGCGAGCCATCCCAGGCTTTGTTATCAGCTGTGATGTTTGTGGCCGTACCTCCATTGGCCGGAATGATAAACAAGTCGGCATTGGTCGATGCTTCAGGGTGTTCGTCATGGTTGGATACAAAGCAAATTTCTTTACTGTCTGGCGAAAAAGTAAATCCTATGCCTCCACCCAGCATAAACACCGGTGTTACAAAGTTGCCGGGTGTCAAGTCGGAGTAGGTTTGTTTTTCTATATCAAAAACGATCAGATGCGAGCATTTGCCGGCAGCATAATCCGTCCAGTGGCGGAACAGTAGTTTATCAGCCATATAAGCTTGTGTGGGGCCGTTGTTGGCCAGCGAGTCGGTCCATGCATTCATTTTGCTGTCGGCACCGCATTCAGGGTAAACTTCGGATGAAAATGCAATCAGATGATTGTCTGGAGATAGCACAGGTCCGTTCACGCCCATCGAAAAATCAGTCAACTGCTTCGTCGATTTGTCAGCAAAATTGTAGCGAAATACCTGACTGGTACCATTGGCCACCGAACTGTAGAAAATGGATTTACCATCGGCCGACCAAATGGGATCATAGCTGCTGCTTTTGCCGTCGGTAAGCTGTGTTTGGTTCTTACCGTCGGCATCCATCAAATAGATATCGGTTTTCGATTTTCCCTCAGTAAGATTGCTACTGCTAATGGTGTAGGCTATTTTGGTGCCATCGGGCGATAATACCGGTGCACCTACCGATTTGATCTTGTAAAGATCTTCGATGCTGAAAGCTTTTTTCGGCGAAGTTGATGCAAATGATATGCTTGAAATGTAAAGCAATATCAGAATGAGTTGTTGATTACGCATATTCTTTTTTTTTGAAGAGTACAGAGTAGATGGAGGATATAATTTATTCAGTTTTTGGCGTGCGCGGCTTTTTTACCTTGTCTTCATTTTTCGATATAAAATCTTTCCAGCTATTATACTGTTTTTGCGATTCGGGTCGCCCAAGCTGTAGGAAATGACAATAAGCGGCTGCCAGGCCGTCGGTGGCATCCAGTTGGGGTAGCATTTGATCCTGAGGGATATTCAGATATCGACGTAGCATATCAGCAACTTGTTCCTTGGAGGCGCTACCAGTGCCTGTAATGGCCATTTTGATTTTCAGTGGAGCATATTCGGTGATGGGAATGTCGCGATACAATGCAGCTGACATGGCAACTCCCTGAGCGCGCCCCAATTTGAGCATCGATTGTACGTTTTTGCCGAAAAAAGGTGCCTCGATGGCCAGATGATCCGGATGGAATTCATCAATCAGCGAAAGTGTACGGGCAAAAATGCGTTGCAGTTTCAGGTAATGATCGGTGTATTTCTTTAGGTCGAGTACGCCCATGGCCAGCATCTCGGTTTTATTGCCAACAACTTTCAGCAGTCCGTATCCCATGATCGTGGTGCCGGGGTCGATGCCTAATATGATTTGCTCTTTGGGCATTATTCAATAATTTCGAGTATAGTTGCGAAAATTAAAGCATCAGTGCCAAATTTTTCATATATATTTTGCTCTAGTTTGTTCGAGTATTGTGTGTGCCATTGTTCTAAAGATTCCATGTTTTGTACATGAAATTGAACAGAATAGGAGGTGCCATCCTGATCTTCGGCTCCAATTACTTTGGCTACTTGTGGCCGACTAAGCAGGGCTGATGAAAGCATGAAAGGTATATGTTCCTCTCTGACCCATTTTATCCATTGGCCGTGCACCTTATCAGAGACTACGTATGTTGTATTGAAAATTAGCATTGAAATTTGTTTTTAAATTGAAAATTTTGAGCAAAAGTACGGATATTTTCCAAAACTTCTTTTATCTTTGCAGCGCAATTTCAAAATCAAGCACGGGGGTTTAGCTCATCTGGCTAGAGCGCAACACTGGCAGTGTTGAGGTGACCGGTTCGAGTCCGGTAATCTCCACTTGATTAAAAAACGAACGCTGATTACCTTAGGTAGTCAGCGTTTTTTTTGTTGTTGGTGGGGTATGAAAAAATCTCGGTTGAGATTTTTGAAAACTCAACCGAGATTTGAGCAAATCTCAACGGAGATTTTTGGAAGTCTCGGTTGAGATTTGTTTTTTGTGATTCTGCTTTTTAGAATTTCAGAGTAATTGAAGTTAGGAAATTAATTCCAGCCTGAGGAAAGTATCTTTTTTCATTCACGCGTTTCCCATCCAGATAGTAGGAGTACCATGTCCATGCATTGTTCTCATATTGCTCATTGAAGAGATTGTTTACCATCAGCCTGATGTCGAATCCCTTTAATAGCTTTGTTGGGATGCTGTACTTCAAAGTCAGATTGTTTACGAAATAAGCATCTATAGCGCGGTCGTTGCTTGATGTGTTATCGAAATATTGTTTGCCAACATACGAGGAGCTAAACAATGCCTCAAATTGTTTGATATTCAAAGTGAAAATGCTATTTGCTATCAGGTTAGGGGAATATGCAATGTCGGTTGTGCCGAGTTTATTGTTGCGTGACCCGATCCAGTTCCAATTTGCATCATATTCATCTACCCCTTCTTCCGTGAAATTTAAAATTTTATTCTGGCTAAAAGTCGCATTACCAGTCCAATTTAAAAAGTTGCAAATCTTCTTGCCCACTGTTAGTTCAATACCTGTGCGGTAACTATTAGAAATGTTTGTTGAAAGTGGTTCGCCAATGTCACTCATTTTACCCGTCAGTATCAATTGGTTTTTGTATTTCATGTAGTAAAGATTTATGCCAGCGCTAAATCCTTGTGTTTGATATTGATAGCCGAATTCTGTGTCGTGTAAAGTTTCATTGGTTGGCAATGCTGCGGTGTCCGAACGCTCGGTATAGTTTGTTCGGTTGGGTTCGCGATTGGCTACTGAATAAGATGCAAAAAGGCTGTTTTGTGTGTTGATTTTATAGGTGGCACCAATTTTTGGGTTGAAAAAATTAAATGTATATGGTTGTTTGGTGGTGATGTTTCTCATCTTTCCGGTTGATGCATCAAATTTATCATCTGTGCCATCCATGCTGTAGGCTATGTGGCGATATTGCATATCAATGTTAGCAAACAGTCCGTTAAATATTTCTGTATTCATCTTTAGGTAAATGTTGGCATCATCTTTTTGTGAAGTGCTTCTGTACCAGTCTTTATTGATGTCTAGATTGTTGGCATATCTGGCCCATATCACTTTCCCAAAATGATTGCCATCGTAGCGATTAGCAGCACCTCCCAATGTTAGATCAGTAGAGGTGGTCAGGTGATAGTTTAATGCGAATGTCAGTCCATAAAAATAGTTGTCTAGCCATTTTTGACGAACCAAATCGGTGGTTGCCCTTGCACTGCCTACGATGGTGTCTGGTGTCATGCCATATTCGGTGAAACTTCGATTTTTCTTATATTCTTCGTAGTATCCGTATCCACGCGTATAATGAGCAGTTGCATTTAGATGTAAGCAAGGGTTAAACTCTTGTAGCCAATGCAGCTGATAATGCAATTGCGTATAATTGTCTGTTTGGTTGTTATAATACAGAGTATTGCCGTTGTTGTCTATATAAGACCCCAATTCGTTGTATGTTCGGTTTGATTTCATAATCTCAGAATCTACACCGTTCCAGGCTTGGTATGTTTTTTCTTTGCCTCCGAATGTGATAAACTTTAAGCTTGTTTTTTCTCCGTAGTAGCCGGCTGAGAAGAAGTATGACTTCAAGTTGACTGACGCTCTGTCAATGTATCCATCCGAGGTGATGTTTGATAGTCTTGCATCAAGCGCAAAGTGTTTATTGATAATCCCGGTTCCAGCTTTTAAAGTGTTTTTGTTGGTGTTGAATGATCCTACAGTGGAGCTTATTTCTCCATATGCTTCCGGATTATGGGTTTCTGTTTGCATATTGATGCTTGCGCCAAAAGCAGCTGCGCCATTGGTAGAAGTGCCAACGCCCCGTTGAACCTGAAAAGATGAAAGTGAAGATGAAAAATCAGGCATGTTCACAAAAAAAGTACCATGCGATTCGGCATCATTTAGAGGCACTCCATTCACAGTGATATTGGTTCTGTTGCCATCGGTTCCACGTATTCTGAAACCCGTATACCCAATGCCGGTACCCGCATCAGAAGTTGTAATGAATGAAGGAGTTTGTGCTAATAAATAGGGAATGTCTTGTCCTAAATTGGATCTGGAAATCGTTTCTTTGTCTATATTCGTATAGGCTACAGGTGATTTGTCTGTGGCTCTCAGTGAAGTTACGGTAATTTCGTTGATTGAAACTGATGATGATTTGAGGCTGATAGCAACTGGCGATCCTGGTATGACAGTCACCGATTGTGGAGTGTAGCCGATATGAGTTATCAGCAGTGTTGCTGGTTTTGAGGACTGGCTATTGATTTCGAATTGTCCGTCCTGGTTAGTGGTTTTGGTAGTTTTAGTACCCTGAAGCGCAATTTTTGCTCCCTGAATTGCATGTCCCTGCTCGTTGCTTACTTTTCCCTTTATCAATTGCTGACTGAAAAGATGCAGACTAAATAGCAATAATAATATTGCAGTAAATAATTGTCTCATAACAAATTAATTAAGTGGTTAATGAATTTATTAGAGGCCTGAATAAAAAATACGGATGATTATGTCTTCTTCCCTTCCCGGAATTACCCGCGCAGGTTCAAAGGGTATGATCTCAGCCCGAAATATTAAGGCACCCCATTTGTTTGTGTCGACATTCAAACGTTGAGAGTGTAAGAATGTTCAACTATGTAGAAAAAAAAGAAAGAAAAACAGCCATGGAAGCTGGCCGAATTCCTTTCAAAGGTCAAAAGTAATACTTTTTTCCGGATTCTGAAAATGCGCGGAAGCGGTATTGCATTAATCCGATTAGATTGTTATACTATCCGGCCCAACCTTCCCTGTCCAAATTCCGATAATTGATTGCTTCTGCAATATGTTGAGAGCGAATGCTTATCGAATCGTCAAGATCGGCTATCGTGCGGGCAACTTTTATGATTCGATCGTACGCCCGCGCCGAAAGATTTAACCGTTGCATGGCATTTTTAAGTAGTTCGGAACTGTCTTTGTCGATCTGAGCAAACGTTCGCATTTGTTTTGATGACATCTGTGCGTTGCAATACACTCCTTCAATATCTTTAAAACGCTCTTCCTGCACTTGTCTGGCTTTTATAACTCGTTCTCGTACGGTTTCGCTGGGCTCAGCGTCGCGCATTTCTGATAGCTTTTCAAAAGGTACAGGTACAATTTCAATGTGTATATCAATGCGATCGAGTAGGGGCCCTGAAATTCGGCTTAAATATTTTTGTACGACTCCGGGCGCACACATGCACTGTCTTTCGGGATGGTTGTAATAACCACAAGGACAAGGGTTCATTGACGCTACCAGCATAAAACTAGCCGGGTACTCTATCGCAAATTTTGCTCTCGAAATGCAAATTTTCCGATCTTCAAGAGGTTGTCGCATGACTTCTAAAACAGTGCGTTTAAATTCAGGAAGTTCATCAAGAAATAGTACACCGTTATGAGCCAAAGAAATTTCTCCCGGTTGAGGAAAAGTACCTCCTCCTACAAGAGCTACATCGCTGATGGTGTGGTGCGGACTCCGGAATGGTCGCTGCGAAATTAGGGAGGTATTGCTATCGATGTTTCCAGCTACTGAGTGTATTTTGGTGGTTTCCAGGGCTTCGTGCAGCGTGAGCGGAGGTAGTATTGTCGGAATCCGTTTGGCAAGCATTGACTTTCCGGCTCCGGGAGGGCCAACCAAGATAATATTGTGTCCGCCAGCCGCTGCTACCTCCATGGCTCGTTTGACGCTTTCCTGTCCTTTTACATCCGAGAAGTTGATCTCCAGGTGATTCAGGTTACTGAAAAACTCTTCACGAGTGTTTACGACAGTGGGTTCCAATTGAATAGTGCCATTGAAAAAACCAATCACTTCAGTGATGTTTTCTACTCCATAAACGTCAAGATTGTTGACCACAGCTGCTTCGCGTGCATTTTGTTTAGGTAAGATGAAACCTTTAAAGCCTTCTTCGCGGGCTTTGATGGCAATCGGAAGAACACCTTTTATGGGTTGCAAACCACCGTCCAGCGAGAGTTCACCCATGATCACGTAATGTTCCAGCCTTTCTGACGGAATTTTTTCATCACCGGCCAGAATGCCAATTGCGAGCGCAAGATCATAAGCTGATCCTTCCTTTCGGATATCAGCAGGCGCCATATTTATCACGATTTGTTTACCTGGCATTCTGTAGCCATTGTAACTAAGTGCGGATGCAATGCGTTCATGACTTTCTTTCACCGCATTGTCGGGTAATCCTACATGCATAAATTTTATTCCCTGGCTAACATTTACTTCTATTGTTACCAGAGTGGCATTGATGCCTTGTACTGCAGCTCCAAATGATTTTACAAGCATAGAAAAGTAATAGTGGTTAAGACGAAAAAGTGGACAAATATAAACTAAAAATTTTGTATAATGTAATTTTTTGTGGATAAATGTAATAAAAAAAGCGTGATGCTTATATGCAATCACGCTTTTATATAATGGAATAATGCTCTTATTTTTCAGAAAGATAGCTTGAAATGCCTTCCTGGGTGGCCTGGAGGGCTTTATCTCCCTTTTTCCAGTTAGCCGGGCAAACTTCACCATATTCTTCAGTAAATTGAAGTGCATCAATTACGCGCAAAACTTCATCTACATTACGTCCGATTGGAAGATCGTTTACTGTTTGGTGACGAACAACACCTTGTTTGTCGATCAGGAATAAACCGCGGTATGCTTTAGGTTCACCTGCAAGCACTACGTTGCCTTCTTCATCATATTCATCAGCACCGATCAATACATCATACGCTTTAGAGATATTCAAAGATTGATCAACAACCAATGGATAAGTTACTCCCTGTATGCCACCTTGGTTTTGTGGAGTTTGTAGCCATTTCCAGTGTGAAAATTCTGAGTCTGTTGAAGCGCCGATCACAACTGTGTTGCGGCTTTCGAACTCAGCCAGTTTTTCCTGGAAAGCGATAATTTCAGTTGGACATACAAAAGTAAAGTCTGCAGGGTAGAAATAGAATACTACATATTTTTCACCTACATATTGTTCCAATGAGAAGTTTTCGATGATTTCTCCTCCGTTTACTACGGCTTTAGCGTTGAAAGCCGGTGCTTTTTTTCCTACTAATACTGACATGTTATTATTTATTTTAAATGGTTATTTTGTTTTTAACGATACAAAAGTAGGTAGAAGAAAGTAAACCTCCTAATAAAACCCGATAGAGTTTTTTTATACAGTCATAGGTAAAACAAATTAACGCTAAACATGTTCTCATGCTTTGTAAATTAATACGGTGGCATACACGGCAATGCCTTCTTTACGGCCTACAAAGCCCATTTTTTCAGAGGTGGTCGCTTTGATTGAAATTGTATCAATGTCCACACTCATTACGTTGGACAGGCATTTTTGCATACCTGGAATATGTGGATTCATCTTGGGTGCTTCAGCGCAAATGGTGCAATCGGCGTTGCCAAACTCGTAGCCTTTGTTGCGCAAAAGTTCCATGGTTTGTGCCAGTAGAATTTTACTGTCAATGTTTTTGAAATCCTTACTGGTATCGGGGAAATGATATCCAATATCCCGTAGGTTGGCTGCTCCCAAAATGGCATCGCACAATGCATGTATCAGCACATCTGCATCTGAATGACCCAATAGACCTACTGAATGTTCGATTTTGATTCCACCCATCCATAAGTCACGATTCTCAGCAAAAACATGTACATCGTAACCAAATCCTACTCTTAAATTTATTTTGTTTGTCATATTGTAGATGATAAAAAACGGTTGAACGAACCTTTTAAGGGGTTTGTGCAACCGTTGATCTATGTTTTATATGCTTTTTTATTTTACCAGATTCTTTAATCCAAATAAATCGAAGGATAAAGATAAGCGAAGTGTCTGATCCAGTGGATTGCTCTGCGCCACCGATATGACATAACCTGCATCTAATTGGAAAATATTCAGTTTAAAACCTGCTCCTGCCGTAAAGTATTTACGATTTCCCTTGTACTGGCTTTCGTGGAAATAGCCACCGCGAACAAAAAATTGATTGTTGTAGCAATATTCGGCACCTAATGACCATGTAATTTCCTGCAATTCTTCTTTAGCTCCTCCCGGTGCATCTGAAAATGATTTCATGATACCGGTGATTGGCGACATAGAGAAATAGTAACTGGCTTCTTTTGTCGGATCAGGGGTTGGAACTAATAATTTGTTGGCATCTCCACTAATGCTCAATTTGTTGTATTGGTCTATCGGGTATTCAAATGAAGCACCAAGTTTCATGTTTGTTGGGATGAAATAGCTTTCCCCTTCCGAATATGATATCTTACCCCCGAGGTTAGAGATGTTCAATCCTAGTGCTAAATTACCATTCAAGGTTTCCAACGTAACCGGAGTTTTGTAGTAAGCCGCAATATCGGCTGCCACTGTCGATCCTGCTGTCATTTCATCGGTTTGTGTTCCGTTGCCAAGATCCGTTCTGATGTATCTCAGAGTAGCAGCACCTGAAAACTTATCGGAGAATAATCGTGAATAGGCAATGTCTATGGAGTACTCATTGGGCTTAGCTGTATAAAGCGGAGATCCTGAATAGTCTGTCATTTGAATGTCCCCGAGCGAAAAATATCTTATCGAAGCACTTACTGATTGATTTTGATCAAATTTGTAATAGCCGCTGATAGCTGTTAAATCAATGTCACTTACAAGCTTTCTAAGCCATGGTGTGTAGTTGACTGATAAACCAGCTTCACTTTCCATAAAAACGTATTTAGCTGGGTTCCAGAATTGTGAATTGGCATCAGGTGTTGTGGCAGCACCAATATCCCCCATACCTCCGGATCGTGCATCAGGTGTGATTGATAATGCAGGAACAGCTGTTACAATAGGATTTGAAGTTGGTTCTGTTGCATATGCAGATGTTGCTAACAGGATGAGAGTGCAAATTGGAATGAAAATTTTTTTCATTAGAGAATTATATTTGGGGATGCAATATTACTAAAATTAAACTAGAGTATGAAATTATAAACTTCGTATTTTCGATTTTATTATTGTGATATAATAATTTTATTCGATTTTGATGTGAGATCACTGTTTTTGGTCTTGATGCTAATACGATATAAATACATGCCAGTATTTACTTTCAGTCCATCCTGTCCGGTTAAATCCCATCTAATTTTATCCGTTGATGATTGCGAAAATGACCAAATTTTTCGCCCGGTTAAATCAAATATTTCTACAACAGTAGATAAAACTGTTTCCGGACGGTCGTGATTTATAACAAATTCGGTTGCCGAAGATACAGATGCAGGGTTAGGATAACAAGTTGCAGAAAATATTGTTGGCGTAAGACCTTGCACAACTTCAAATTCAATACTTTTTGAACTCGAATTGTTTAGCAAATCCCAGGCGCGTAAGCTCAAAGTATGTTTTCCGTTGGTCATGGTTGGCATTTTGTATCTTAAACTACCTTCGGTATAGCTATTGGTCGAAGCTGTGTAATAGTCATTTAATACGTAGGTGGTTGATGGATCATCGTCTATTGTAAGAGTAATGTCATGTCCTATACCACTGCCTCCAACAGTATTTATTCCGTGAGGATCGGACAAGGTTGCCAAAAATAAAGGTGATTCATTTACTTTTTCCCCGGAAACAAATTTGTCGGTATTCAAAAACAGATTCATGGTTGGCCCCTCATTTTCGATTGCAACACTCTTGTCTGTACCTCCGATAATGATTTTTTCGTAATAACCCTGAGCTTCTTTGTTATTAGTGTCATCCTGAGCATAATAGTCAATTCTACCACCTCCGTAGTTGTATTTTATATCTTTGGGAAGCATGAATGTAATGCTGAATTCTCCGTTTTTTACTTCCGCATTCCCCGAAAATAACATGCTGGGGCGATCGTAGTAAGTCATCGGGCCATCACCGTCGTTATTGAAAGTGGTAATCCTTTGAATTTTGTCATAAACGCTAACGTGAAGATTGCCGTTGAAGATATCTATTTTATTTCCGTTGTTGTCTGCGATATAGCCTTTTATAGTCGCCACAGACATAGCCTTCAGGGTATCTTTGCTTAAGGTTGTATTGCCATTTATTTCGCTCGTAATGATTTTGTAATCTGTGGGGAATTTGAGTTTAAGAGCCGGGTCACCCATTAAGATATAAGAGAGCTTGTTGCCATTATCATTGCCAATCATGTTTTTGGCTCTCATTAAAGCTTCACCAATAGACATGTGTGTGCCATCGCTGTTTTTCTTAAATAATGTGCTGCAAAATGCCTGATCAAGTACTCTGTTAGGTCCTGCAAAAACTGGTCTTGCCGCAGAAATCATTCCAATACCACCTCCCGTTGGGTTCAACAAAACATGTTCGCCGCCTGAAACCGAAGCTATGTCAAATTGAAGAAAATCGCACGTAGCCCCATAGAATAGAGGTAGTCTACTGTTTGAAAACGATTTTACATCATTCGTAGTAAGTATGCCTTCATTGGTCCACCCTGTTGCTCCTGCATGACCATTGTAATTTACAAGCAGAACGCCGGAGCTGAGCATGTTGGCTAGTTTGGTTTTTACTAATGGGTATGATTCCCCGCTGGCTGATTTCTCTTGTTGGAAGGCATCAAGATATATTTTGTTGATATGATATGCCGGAAATGTCTTACTTACAGCAACTGCTACACTATCTGCATCTTTTGCATGTGTAGACTGGTCGCCATCATCAGCAACAAAGCAGAGCTGAGTTTTCCATGAACCTTTTAAATCATTATCGAGATATGTTTTCACTTTTTGTACAACGTTATCAGCTTGCGAAGTTGTTGTGACAGGAAAACGACCCACTCCAAGATCCATATTGTTGTAATATAGTGCAGTACCATCGTTGTCGTCCAGTAGTCCAAAATAATCATCAGTTACCCATGAAGCAGTGGTTATTAATGAATTTTCAGTTTGATAAGTAAGAGTTAAGTTGTCGCCGGAACTTGTGAGCAATTTTCGATTATCAAATGTTCCTCTGCCAAATAATAATAAGTATTTAGGTAGATTGTTTGAATCGCCTGACTCTAGAGCTCTGTCGTATAGCATCTTTGATACCCATCTGTAAGCTGTAGCATCAGGGGTGCCTGAAGAAAACTCGTTATATACCTGTTCTGTGGTCACAACTGCAGCTGAAATATTATCTTTTTCCTGATGAATTTTTGCAATTTCCTGAGCCTGGGTTGTGAATTTAGGATTTGTGATAATAATGAGGTCAGCTTGCGTAAGTGCATGAAGATTTTGATTTGCAATAGCACCATCGACAGAAGGCGAGCTGAAACTGTTTTTAGCTGTGGGATCCAGTGCCATATAGTAATGCAACTCATCACCCGAAGCTTCAAAAGTCATTATTCCATTATTATACTGAGTTGCTACCTTGAAAATGTTTTGTTGGTCGGTAATATCCCAAATTTCAAGGTTGCTGGTTGCATTGCTTAGAAAATAGCGATTATAAGATCCATTATCCAGATAATCTGTATTTTGAAATTGCATACAATTGCCAACCATTTTGAGTTGCCGGCGGGTGTTTACTTCAAGGAAATTTAAATATCCGATGCAGGAAGAAGAGGTTCTTGAATACGTTATTTTATATACAGAATTATCGCCAGGACTGGTGAATGTGTAAATTCCTGATCCTGGTTGTCCAAACGTATAAGTGTCTGCATTGCCTGAAGTCGGCCCATGGGTTAATGTGTTTGACTGTCCACCATTTAATGTTGTTGTGAATGTTGTTGAATTTTTTTCTAACGGTATTGATGAGACTACATCCAGTCTGACTTTAGCTGAAATGGCATTTGGAGTGCTGAAACTGAAGCTGTAGGCTGAAATGTCATTGAAGGTTTCTCCGTAAAACTCCCGACCAGATTCAATTAAACTGATGCTTTCTTTTTCATGAACCTGATAATCTGTAAATTCGGTGACAGGGTTAATAATAGCATCTGATGGAACGTTACCGGCGCTTTCTCCGATACGTTTGCCTGTTCCTGCATCAGACGTTACAAAGTAATAGCCATATTTAGAATAAGGGTTTATGGCATGAGTAAACATGTTCTTATACTTATCAAATGCCCACTTGTTGATTCCCTGTCCGTAAAATAAGATATAATCGCCTGAGTTGAATACTCCGTCACTACCCTTATTCATGTAAATAGCTGCTTCGGGGAGGTCGTCAATTTTGGAGTTTTGGAAATTTTGGTCGAGAACAGCACCGCCATATCCAAATATGCGTACGTTTGCCGGATTAACTCCCATTGCGTTAATGTCGTCGTAGGTGAGTTTGTAAATGCCGGATTCAACTATTTTTATTTTTACAAATCTGCCCGACGCCAAAACAGAATTTGTAGCATAAGTTCTGATAGCTGCTTTTGAATTTTTTTGTTGAGATACAGATTTTGTAATTGAGATGTCGAATGTGTTTATTTTCAGTAATTTGCCGTTTTGAGAGATAAATGGAAGAATTTCTACCTCCATTTTTTTCTGGCTTCTGTCGTCTACAATGTGTTTTTGGATTTCCTCGATATTAGAGTTGAATCCCGGAGGAATGAGTCGGGCTTCGTCTTCTGAAACAGGTAGGTAGGTCTGGTTCTTAAGTTCAATATGGTAGCTTTCCGAATTGGCAATCGGTAGGCTTAGATGATAATACGGTAGATGAGAATCAGTTGGATAGTGTGCATTCTCAAATGAGATAACATTAATATGCGATGATCCAATCGACCATTTCTCAATTCCGGTCCAGTTAATCTGAATGCTTCGGTTCTCGGTTTGAGAATTGGAAATGAATATGTTGAGTGAAAGAAGAATTAAGAATAATATTTTGAACTTCATTGGATGTCGTTGTTTCGTTTACAATATTTGTGCTTGATTATAAACGATAAAGGCGGGTGATTATTATTGTAGTAGAGAAAAATACCTGTTATTTTACCAGAAAATCAAACATTTTTTTGTTTTCAATATAGCCCTCGAGTCTATCGCCTATTTTTACAGCTCCCACTCCCGCAGGTGTGCCAGTAAATAAAATATCGCCTATTTTAATGGTGAAAAAACGACTAACATGTGCTATTAGTTCGTTAACCGGAAAAATCATATCAGCAGTATGTCCGTTTTGAACCGTTTCCCCATTCAGGTCAAGGCGAAAATGGATATTCTGTACGTCCTCAATCTCTTCTGCAGGAATGAAATTGCCAATAACGGCCGAATTATCGAAAGCTTTTGCAACTTCCCACGGCTTGCCGGCATCTTTCAGCTTGCGTTGTAAATCACGAGCGGTAAAGTCAACTCCAAGTCCAATTTCAGTATAATACCGGCTTGCAAATTTTGGGTTAATATTTTTTCCTATTCTATTGAATTTGACGATAATCTCTGCTTCGTAATGCACTTCCTTCGAAAAATCAGGAATGAAAAATGGCTTGTTGTTTTTTAAAGCGGCAGTGTCCGGCTTCATAAAAACAACCGGCTCTGAAGGGTGTTTGCTGTTGAGTTCTTTGTTGTGCTCAACATAATTTTGTCCTATGGCAAATATCTTCATGTTACTTTTTCTGATTTTTAGTATTTTCGATACGTCTTCTTTTTTCCTCTTCCTTGATGGCATTCAGACGATTAAACATTACTGCCAAATGGGCGTAGATTGATGTGTTTTGCACCACAATATTTTCTGGAACTCTAATTCGGAAGGGTGTGAAATTCCAAATGGCTTGTATGCCTCCTGAAATCATAATTTCTGAAACCATCTGAGCCTTGTCTACAGGTACGGTCAATACACCGATATTAATACCTGTTTTACGTTGGAGTTCCACAAAGTTATCGATGTGATGAATTGGAATTCGGTTAATACTGGTTCCAGCCAGTTCGTGTTTTACATCAAAGCCAGCCACAATTTCAAGACCGAATTGCTCCAACCCGTTGTCGTGCATTAAAGCTCCTCCCAGGCTACCTACACCAAACAGAAATGCTTTGTGGGAGTTGGTAAAACCCAGGAAATCTTCGAGTATGTCTACCAACTCTTTTACGTCGTAGCCTACTCTGGTGCGCCCGTTTATGTTGACATACGACAAGTCTTTGGCAACCATCGAAGCATCTACAGCAATGTTTTTTGCAATTTGTGTAGATGACAAATACATTTCTCCTTCCTTAAGTACCAATTTGGCATAGGCCAAATACCAAGGTAAGCGCCGGAGAGTTGGCTCCGGAATTTTGAATAGTATTGAACTTGTCGAATTAGTCATATCTAAGTCTGATTTATTCATTTAACCCACAAAAATAGTCATTTTTTTTAAACACTAACTTGGGCTTGTCAATAAAAACGGGAACCCGGAATTTTTAGCTTGATAACTAAGTAATTATTCCGCTTTAATGATTAACTTTGCATGCTTATTTTTTAGAGCTAAAAATACACGTTTAAGTGCAGATTTATAATTAATTATCAGTATATTATGGAGTATAATTTCAGAGAGATTGAACAGAAATGGCAAGCCGAATGGAAAAAAAACGGAACTTATAAAACCGAGGCAGATCCTTCGAAACCTAAATTTTATGTCCTGGACATGTTTCCATATCCATCGGGTGCGGGTTTGCATGTTGGACATCCGCTTGGCTACATCGCCTCTGATATTTACAGTAGATATAAACGTCTGAAAGGCTTTAATGTACTGCATCCGATGGGTTATGATGCCTACGGCTTGCCTGCAGAACAATATGCGATACAAACAGGTCAGCATCCGGCTGTTACGACCAAAAAGAATATCGATCGCTACCGCGAGCAGTTGGATAAAATAGGCTTCTGCTACGATTGGAATCGTGAAATTCGTACCTGCGAACCTGATTACTACAAATGGACACAGTGGGCATTTATTCAAATGTTCAATTCATACTATTGCAATGATGCAAAACAAGCTCGCCCGATTACAGAACTGGTGGAAGCTTTTACTCAAAACGGTACCGCTGATTTGAATGTGGCTTGTACTGAGTTGCTTAGTTTTACTGCTGCAGAATGGAACGCAAAATCAGAAAAAGAACAACAAGAAATATTGTTGAATTACCGTATCGCCTACCTTGCTGACCTGAAAGTAAATTGGTGTCCTGCTCTTGGAACCGTTTTGGCAAATGACGAGGTGAGTGAAGGTGTTTCTGTTCGTGGAGGACATCCGGTAGAGCAACGTGTGATGCGTCAGTGGAGCTTGCGTGTATCGGCTTACGCTCAGCGTTTGTTGGACGGATTGGATACTGTGGATTGGACTGACTCGCTGAAAGAAACCCAGAAAAACTGGATCGGACGCAGCGAAGGTGCCGAAATGAAATTCCAGTTGAAAGGTCAGGATGTTGAATTCGATATTTTTACTACTCGTGCGGATACAATATATGGCGTGACCTTTATGGTGTTGGCTCCAGAAAGCGATTATGTGAAGGTGTGTACAACCCCTGAGCAAGCAGCCGAAGTGGAAACTTACCTGGATATGGTGAAAAAACGTACCGAACGTGAACGAATGGCCGATCGTCGTGTGACTGGAGTTTTCACCGGTGCGTATGCCATCAATCCGGTAAGCGGCACTGAAATTCCTGTATGGATTTCGGATTACGTATTGGCTGGTTATGGAACAGGTGCTATTATGGCTGTTCCAGCTCACGATAGTCGCGACTATGCTTTTGCTAAGCACTTTAGCTTGCCAATTATTCCTTTGATTGAAGGTTGTGATGTAAGCGAAGAAAGTTTCGATGCCAAAGATGGTATCATGATGAATTCAGGTTTTCTGAATGGATTGACAGTAAAAGAAGCCATTGCGGCAGCTAAAAAATATGTGGCAGAAAAAGGAATTGGTAATGTGAAGGTCAACTTCCGTTTGCGTGATGCGATTTTTAGTCGCCAACGTTATTGGGGGGAACCATTCCCGGTTTATTACAAAGAGGGAATGCCGTATATGATCGACGAAAGTAAACTTCCGTTGGAATTGCCCGAAATTGATAAATTTCTGCCAACCGAACAGGGCGAACCGCCGCTAGGACGTGCCAAAGGCTGGGAAATTGATGGTTGTCCGATTGAATTGTGTACTATGCCGGGCTTTGCAGGTTCGTCGGCTTATTACCTGCGCTACATGGATCCAAAAAACGATCAGGCGTTGGTGAGCAAAGAGGCGAACGAATATTGGCGCAATGTCGATTTGTACATTGGTGGTACCGAACATGCTACCGGTCACTTGATTTACAGTCGTTTCTGGAATAAATTCCTGTTTGATCTGGGCATTGTTTGCGAAGACGAACCGTTCAAAAAACTGATCAACCAGGGTATGATTCAGGGACGAAGCAATTTCGTGTATCGTATCAAAGATACCAATACCTTTGTGTCATTGAACCTTAAAAATCAATATGAAACGACTCCGATCCACGTGGATGTGAATATCGTTTCGAACGATGTGTTGGATTTGGACAAATTCAAAGCCTGGATGCCAGATTATGCTACTGCTGAATTTATTCTGGAAGATGGCAAATATGTATGTGGTTGGGCCGTAGAAAAAATGTCTAAATCGATGTTCAACGTAGTAAATCCGGATGATATTGTTGAAAAATATGGGGCTGATACTTTGCGTTTGTACGAAATGTTCCTTGGTCCGTTGGAGCAGTCCAAACCCTGGGATACCAATGGTATTGACGGTGTACACCGCTTCCTGAAACGTTTGTGGAGTTTGTTCTACAAAGATGGAGCTTTGTTAGTTAATACGGATGCACCTTCTGCTGAAGAACTGAAGACGTTGCACAAAACCATCAAGAAAATTACGTTCGATATTGAGAATTTCTCATACAATACTTCGGTTTCTGCATTTATGATTTGTGTAAATGAACTGTTTACGCTGAAATGCAGCAAGAAAGATATTCTGGAGCCGCTGATTGTTCTGTTGGCACCATTTGCTCCTCACATGGCCGAAGAATTGTATCATGTTCTTGGTAATGAAGGAAGTGTTTGTGATGCAACATTCCCTATTTGTAACGAAGCATTTTTGGTGGAAAGTTCGGTTAAATATCCGATTTCATTCAATGGGAAAGTGCGTTTTACTCTGGAACTGCCTGCTGATATGAGTAAAGAAGAGGTTGAGAAGACTGCTTTGGCGGACGAACAGACCATTAAACATTTGGATGGGAAGTCTCCCAAAAAGATTATTGTTGTTCCGGGTAAAATTGTAAATATTGTATTGTAATATATGAGTTTACAGTCCATCACCAAACAAACCTGGATGCAAATCAGGGAATATGTAATTATTGCTTTCGGGTTGCTCATTTATGCAGCTTCCTGGAAAGCATTTTTGCTCCCGCACCAAATTGCTGGTGGGGGGGTGACGGGTATTGGCGCGTTGGTGTATTACGCTACCGGACTGCCCATTTCCATCACCTATTTTACGATCAATGCCATCCTGCTGATCATTGCGATTCGCACGATCGGGCTTAAATTCAGCCTGAGAACAATATACGGGGTTGCAATTATGACATTCTTTTTCTCTGTATTGCCACAGGCTATTCCGGGTACTTTTGTCGGGAGGGATGATAACTTTATGGCTTGTGTAATTGGAGGTTTGCTTTCGGGTGCCGGAGTTGGAATTGTGTTTTTGGCAAACGGAAGTTCAGGTGGTACAGATATTATCGCCAAAATTGTGAATAAACACCGCAATATTACGTTGGGACGTATTTTACTTTATTGTGATGTTTTGATCATTTCGTCTTCATATTTTCTTAAGGAGGGTAGTATCGAACGTATAGTATATGGTTTGACGGCGATGGCTGTGGCAACAATAGCAGTTGATATGGTTATTAACGGTGTTCGCCAATCGGTTCAGTTTTTTATTTTTTCAAAGGAATACGAAACTATAGCTACCCGTATTAATATAGAAGTGCATCGTGGCGTCACCATTCTTGATGGCATGGGTTGGTATTCAAAAGAACCGGTGAAGGTAATTACAGTTGTTGCCCGCAAAAACGAATCGATAAAGATTTTCAGAATAGTAAAAGAAATAGATCCCAATGCATTTATCTCTCAATCCTCTGCCATTGGTGTGTATGGCGAAGGTTTTGATGTGATCAAGGGGAAATAATAATTTAATTATATGGGGATTAAACAAAAACTAAAGATTTTAGGTGTCGATTTGGCAATGATTAAAAACTCATTTAAGGGGATTAAGGACTATTTGTCCGATTATAATGAGTTGATTCGACAGCGTAATAATGATGATACTTTTTTCTTAGGACCTAAATTCCCAGTATTTGTGGATAGATTTTTGAATTCAGGAACTATGTCAGGACATTATTTTCATCAAGATATTCTTGTTGCTCAAAAAATCTTTAGAAATAATCCCGTAAGGCATATTGATATTGGGTCCAGAACAGACGGGTTTGTTGCCCATGTAGCTGTTTTTAGAGAAATTGAGATATTAGACATTAGACCTCAGGAAAGTAAAACACCAAACGTAATTTTCAAGCAAGCAGACTTAATGAAACTGCCTGAAGATATGATAGAATGTTGTGATTCTTTGTCTAGCTTACATGCCATTGAACATTTTGGACTGGGGCGTTATGGTGATCCTGTTGATTATTATGGCTATTTAAAGGCCATTGAAAATCTATATAGTATCCTAAAGCTGGGCGGGCGACTCTATTTCTCTGTTCCTATTGGCACTCAAAGAATTGAGTTTAATGCTCATCGAGTTTTTGATATTAAATATCTTCTTGGTCTGTTTGATGGAAAATACACAATTCAGTCTTTTTCTTATGTGGATGATTTAGGAGATCTTCATGCTAATGTAGAGATGCAAAATGATGATATCGAATCAAATTTTCAATGTCATTTTGGGTGTGGAATTTTTGAGTTGATTAAAATATAATATATTAACTGTGATTATTATAAGTCTGTTCGGTGGTTTAGGAAATCAAATGTTTCAGTATGCCTGTGGTAAAGCTAAAGCTAAGCAATTGGGTACCGAATTGTTGTTGGATCTTTCCATGTTGAATGATAAGAAGGATAGAGCTGATTTTACTTATAGAGATTATGAACTGAATGTGTTTCGGGTTAAAGAGAAGCTAGCAAGTGTAGAATTAGTGAGGCAGTTTGTGCCTGATTTGCGAAACTGCTCTAGAATCATCTTGTTATTGTATAAACTATTGAGATGGTTTAATGGCAATCATTATTTTTATGAAATAGAAAAATTCAGAATAGACAAATCATTCTATAAGGTAAAAGATAACACATATTTGTATGGTTATTATCAAACAGAGAAGTATTTTTTACAGATAAAAGATGAAATTATTTCTTCGTTTAGATTGAAAGAAGTTCC
>JBJOOU010000217.1:0-3582 GCA_046051105.1 Bacteroidota bacterium | reverse complement strand
CCTCATCCCGAATATTATAACTCAAGGAGATTATGCTATATAATCGACTCTATAAAAAACATGGAGGAGGCATTATTGCTGCGTTCTATTTATGAAGAACTTTTTTATTTAATTAGTGTGTTTTCTCCTTATAACGAAAGAGAAAATAATTTAAGATTAAAAAACTTAGCTCAAAATGAAATAGAAGAAATTATATCCACGGATGAATACGAAAATAATTCTTTTGGTCAAAATGTAAGAAATACATTTGCTGAGGGTGATTTTTTTATAAGAGTTTCTAATGAAAACAAGGATAAAGTCAATTTGAAAATTGAAAGATTATTACATTTAATTTTTGAATCGGACATAATTACTCCAACCCCTGATGAAAATGCGATGTACGTTGCAAAATCAGCAGCAGGAAACTCAGCTTGTTTGTCTAGGCAGGTAGGGGCATCAATTACAGATAATATAGGTAATGTTGTTTCAAAAGGATGGAATGATGTCCCTAAATATGGTGGCAATCTATACCAAGAAGGTAATATACAAGATGACCGTTGTAAGTTTAGGGGATATTGTAGTAATGACAAACAAAAAATTAATATCGTTGAATCAATAGTAGATTCTATTGTTAGAGACAATGAATTAAATATTGCATTTAAAAATGAAGATAATAGTATTAATATGGTAATGCTAAAAAGATTTTCTGATAAACTACGTTCAAGTAAGATAAAAGATTTGATAGAATTTTCGAGGTCAGTTCATGCGGAAATGCACGCAATAATTTCTGGCAGTCAGTTAAGTGGCTCAAAAATGGTTGGAGGAAAATTATTTTGCACGACTTACCCCTGCCACAATTGTGCAAGGCATATCATTGTAGCTGGAATTAATGAAATTTACTATATTGAACCATACATAAAGAGTTTATGCATAGAGTTGCATAATGATGCCATTACAGAGGATGAAAATGAAGATGGAAAAGTTAAAATTTTAATGTATGATGGTGTGGCTCCAAGAAAATATTTAACTTTTTTCTCAAAAAGAGGTGAACGTAAAGATAAAAATGGTAAATTTGTTCCCAGAGAGTATGATAAAGTAATTCCAAAAATGTCCAAGACACTTCAAGCACTATCTACTTTAGAACAACAAGCTATTCACTCTCTTACTGAATGTGGTTTCCAAGAAAATTAATAATCAGTCTTATGAAAACAAGCACTAAGACAAAGTTCAATAAAGTTGAAAAACAATTAGAATTAAATTTTTCTCAAGATTCATGTAATATTGAAAAAAACAACTGTGTAGATAAAATAGAAACTAAAATTGTTTCTTTATCTAACTACGATTTTAAAAGGGAGATAAAGGATTTTTCAAAATTAGTTATAACACAAACAAGGTCATTTTAATTTATTTTTTGCTATTTATCTTTTTACTTTGGTGTTCCTTCGTCTTATTACTATTCTTCACCAACGAACTTCACCCCTGTGCATATCTTTCTCTCTTCCTAATCACCAAATAATCAGCCAACTATTCCACACCCTTAATTCTTAACTTTCCGCTTTCCAAATTCCGTTTATATTTGGAACATGGCAAAGCAGTCACCACCCTTCCCGATAGAAAAAGACATCAACCTCGAATGGTTCGATGCCGATAAAGCCGTCTGGATGCCATACGCAGACCACGGACTAAATGCCACTTTTAAAGGCCTGTTCAGCGACGTAGTAGTCGAAGACATAGACCTTGCAAAACTACTCAATCCGCGCCCCAGCAGCACATTCGTAGTCCGCGTAGGCGGAAACAGCATGAAAGACGAACGCATCACCAGCGGAGACAGACTAATCATCGACAAATCACTGCCCTACGAAAACGGCAAAAAAATAGCCTATTGGCTCAACGACTTTCAGGGATGGACCGTAAAAACGCTATCCATCAGAAACGACGGATATTGGCTCATTCCCGCCAATGCCGAAGACACCAGTCTGTTTGAATACAAAATACAAGAGTACGACATCCCTTGGGGAATGGTAACCTGGATATTACACAACGAATACCACAGAAAATAATGTTCGCCTTAGTAGACATAAACGGTGCTTTTGTAGCAATGGAATACGTCTTTCGCCCCGGCGATAGAAACAAGCCTGCCGTAGTCCTCTCCAATGGCGACGGATGCATCATAGCGGCCAACAAATTAGCCAAATCATTGCCCGGATTTGAAATGTACAGCCCTGCATTCCAGATGGAGGATGTCTTAACCCGAAACAACGTCCTCCGTTTCTCACCCAATTTTGAGTTATATGTAGACATGAGCAGACGCTTTATCGAAGAACTCAAACAATTCACCGACAAAGTAGAAATGTACTCCATCGACGAAGCATTCCTCGACATGGACTTCAAAGACATCGACTACACCGAATACGGGCACACTATCCGAAAAACCATCCTCAAAAACTTAGACCTGCCCGTCGGCATCGGAATAGCACCCACAAAAGCACTCTGCAAAGTAGCCTCCAGAATAGCCAAAAAATTCATCGAACGAACCAATGGCGTCCATGCCATCGACACCGAAGAAAAACGAGTGAAAGCCCTCAAGTGGCTCAAAATCGAAGACGTCTGGGGCATCGGCAGACAACATACCAAACGATTACAAGCCATTGGCATAAAAAACGCATGGCAATTCACACAGCTAACAGACAGTTGGGTACTAAAAAACATGACAGTAGTAGGCCTAAGACTAAAACACGAATTACAAGGCATATCCTGCTTATCACTCAGCGAAGTCCACGAACCCAAAAAAGAAATAGGAACCGCCAAATCCTTTGGCTCTTTATTATCTGATTACGAACTGATCAAAGAAGCCACCAGCAGCTATGTAGAATACTGTGCCGGAAAACTCAGACGGCAAAATTCCGTAGCATCAGCTATCCTCATCCACCTCGAAACCAACTCCTTCCGAACGCAAGACGAACAATACTACAATCGAATCGTAGTCACGCTGCCCGTACCCACCAGCGACACCGCACTATTAATCAGACACGCCTGCGATGGTCTCCAAAAAATATTCAAACCCGGACTCAAATACAAAAGAGTAGGCGTATCATGCATAGGACTATTCCCTGATAGCAGCATACAAGGCAATCTATTCTTTGAAACCAATCCCAAAACCATCAAACTCCAAAAAGCCGTAGACTTCCTGAACATGAAATACGAACAAGGCACCATCCGCCTTGCATCCAGTGGCTACAACCGCCAACATTGGGAAAGCAAAGCCGCCCTGCGCTCCCCACGATACACCACCCGATTAAATGAAATACTAAACTTCGGAGAAGATGTATTAAAAAACTATGCTAAAGCTACAGAATAAACAACCTGCATAAATACTAATTGAATCCTTTAGAACCTCAAAATATTCTCTTTTAATGTAGGCTAATGTCGGGGTGATTAAAATCATCCTGCATACACCCAAACCCAACTGCCCATCACCCCGCCATCTGTGGTGTCGCAGCCCATTTTCCTGTCATGCTTTTTGTGCCCCGCTCGTTATGGCACATTGCTTTTTTCCCAGCAGCACGTCATGCTGAACTTGTTACAGCTAATCGTCATGCTGAA
>JBJOOU010000216.1:0-8866 GCA_046051105.1 Bacteroidota bacterium | reverse complement strand
CAATGCAATATTCATTTTGTGTATAAAATCAGCTTTCGATTCGGCATGCTCAGCTTCACGAATCAATGCACCTATCGATGTGCCAGAACGAAGAAGTTGTTTTGAAAGTACAAATTCACGTTGTTCACTACCCAGATATTTATAAGCTTTTATTACTCTTAAAGCGAAAGCATACGATTTGTTTTTTACAGTATTTTCCATCAGTCCAAAAGTTTTTTATTAGTATAAATTATAAATTGTGCATTGTCAACTATCAACTCTGGTAGCTTTTCGTGCCAATTGATGGAATACCTCGTCCATGCTGGCGGCATTGAATTGTTCTTTCAGCTTTTTGGGTGTATCGAGTGCTTCAATTTTTCCGTCGACCATGATAGAAACACGGTCGCAATACTCGGCTTCGTCCATGTAGTGAGTGGTGACAAACACCGTGATGCCGCGCGATGTGGCGTCGTAAATCAGTTCCCAAAATTGTCGGCGCGTGATGGGATCGACACCTCCCGTGGGCTCGTCCAGAAACACCACCTGCGGATTATGGAAAATGGAAACGGAAAATGCCAGTTTTTGCTTAAAGCCGAGTGGGAGTGACCCAACTCGCTTGTTGCGCTCGCTCTCGAAGTCGAGCAATTTCATCAAACTGTCGGTTTTCTCCTTTATTTCGCTGTCGGTCATTCCGTAAATTCCGCCAAAGAGTTCGATGTTTTCCCATACTTTCAGGTCGTCGTAGAGCGAGAACTTTTGGCTCATATAGCCAATGTTTTTCTTTACGAGTTCCGTTTCTGTTCCAATGTCGTAGCCGGCCACCATTCCTTTTCCAGAAGTAGGAATACTTAGTCCGCTAAGCATGCGCATGGCAGTGGTTTTTCCGGCTCCGTTCGCTCCAAGGAACCCGAATATCTCGCCGCGTTTCACTTCAAACGAAATATGATCTACCGCTGTAAAATGTCCGAATTGTTTGGTCAGGTTTTCGGCCACTATCACTTTGTCGGAAGTTTCAGTATGTGAATTTTTATGTGTTGCCATATTTATATCTTCAGTGCCTTATGTGGTTTATTTCTGACTCAATTGCATAAAACAATCTTCCACGGACGGCTCAATTTCGTGGAGGGAAACGTTAGTGTGCCCTTTTTCTTTTAAAAGTGTCTGAATCTTGCTTTTGATTGTTGCGCCATTGTCCATTGTCCACTGTTCATTATCAATTGATACGTGGTGCTTATCCCCAAAAGCAAAGCAGTTTCTCGTCAGTTCATTGTTGCGCAAATCCATCAACAGTTGGTGCATATTGGCACATTCAACCGCAAATAGTTTATTGGGGTAATTGCCAATTATTCCCGCAGGCGAATCGATGGTCAGGAATTCACCGTTTTGAATCAATGCAATGCGGTCGCACAAACTGGCTTCATCCATATAAGGCGTGGAAACAATGATGGTTATGCCCTGTTTTCTCAGGTTTTTCAGCATCCCCCAAAATTCCTTGCGCGACACCGGATCCACACCTGTGGTGGGTTCATCCAGAAATAACACGCTGGGTCGGTGAATGAGCGCACAACTAAGTGCCAGCTTTTGCTTCATCCCACCCGACAGCTTTCCGGCTCTGCGGTTTTTGAAAGGCTCTATCTGCTGATAAATATCCTTAACCAGTTCGTAGTTTTCTTCGATGGTGGTATTGAAAACCGTTGCAAAAAAGGTTAGGTTTTCTTCTACGGTCAAATCCTGATAAAGCGAAAACCTTCCCGGCATATAGCCTACGCGTTTGCGTATTTCGCGGTAGTCGGCCACCACATCATAACCATCCACCGCTGCGGTACCATCGTTGGCCAGAATAAGCGTGGTGAGGATGCGAAAAAGCGTGGTTTTCCCTGCACCATCCGGCCCGATGATCCCGAAAATCTCACCGCGTGGTACCTCCAGACTCACACCTTTCAGTGCCTGCACATCGCCATAGCTTTTTCGGATGTTTTGGCACTGTACTGCGGCCTCCCCAAACCCCTCCTTAAGAGGGGCTTTATAGTTAGTTTGGTTCATCATTAATAGCTAATTATCAATTGTTCATTGTTAACTCTCAATTAAACTTGAGATCGCCGTACATTCCGATTTTCAGGTAGCCATCGTTTTTTACGTTTACTTTGATGGCATACACCAGGTTAGCGCGTTCGTCTTTGGTTTGGATGGTTTTGGGCGTAAATTCGGCTTTGCTGGAAATCCAGGCAATGGTTCCGCTGTATTCTTTGCTACTATCGCCGTTTACGATGCTCACTTTTACCTGTTGTCCGATTTTAGCTTTGGTCATTTGGTCGTTGGTGATGTAGGCGCGCAAAATCATGTTTTGCGTATCGGCAATTTTGAACAAAGCCTTACCCGGAACGGCCAATTCGCCCGCTTCGGCATATTTTACCAATACTGTTCCTCCAATTGGGCTAACGATTTTGCATTTTTCCAACTGATCCAGCAATTGATCTGCCTGATAGCTCAAGCCTTTGGTATCTTCAGTCATGCCTTTGTCGGTGCTTTCCAATGTCGTTTTTTGAGCATCCAGTTGTTTTTGCAACAGGGCAATTTGCGCATTGATATCGTCGAGCATTTTCTGGTTGCCGGCGTTTGATTTAATCAGATTTTCAGCGCGTTTTTGTTCGGTGCGGGCAGTAGCTATTTGCTGCTCAATGGTGGCAATCTGTTTACGGATGTTCGGACGGCGACTGTCGATAGCTTTGCTGCTGGCATCCAGTTGTTTTAGTTTCAGATAAAGTTGCGTGCTGTCGATGGAACCGATTTGTTGTCCGGCGGTGAGCGTTTGTCCTTCTTCCATGTTTAACGACAAAATTCGTCCTGTAGCTTCCGACGAAACGATTACTTCAGTCGCTTCGAATGTTCCAGAAGCGTCAAAATCGTCTTTCGATTTTCCACAAGATGCAAACACCAGTGAGATAGCAAGTAAAAGCTGTATTTTATTGAATGTTGTTTTCATATATTGTTGGGAGTTAGTTTGTGAAGTTTAAAAGTTTATGAAGTTCATAAAGTTTATCAAGTTCGTAAAGTTGAAAGTTATGATAGAGACTTTTTAATTTAGATCTTGCTTAAGCCCCCTCTCAAGGAGGGGGTTGGGGAGGCTAATTATTTACGTTGTTTTTGAGTTGATAAATGCACATCAGCAATTGTACTTCGTGTAGCGATTTTAGCTGAATGGCCATGTTTTCGGAGTTCAAATCACGAATCAGATCGGTGACTGAACTTGTTCCGTTATCCAGTTTCGAAGAAGTGGTAGATTTGATATTGGTTCTCAGTCGAATAATTTTCGTATCACTTTCAATCGATGCCTGCAATTTTTCAACGTCGGCTTTTTGTTGCTGTGTTTTCAAGTCGGTGTTGAAAAGGAATGTTTCGCGCTGCACTTCAGAAGCTTTTCGGTTGACTTCGATCTTGTTGAGGTTGTTTTTCTGTGTATAGAAATTGCTGATATTCCACGATAACCGGAGTCCACCGATGTAAAAAGGCGAAAACTGATTAACGAACATATTCAGTCCCGGACGACCGACACCTCCTTGCACAAAAGCACCCAGACGAGGCATGTTGCCTGCATTTTGCAGACTAACCTGTGTGTCGAACAGCTTGTTTTGTGCGTCGAACAGCGATAGTTCGGGGCGAAGATTAGCCGTGTTGTTCAGCACACTCAAATCGGCCATGGGCTTTTGAAGTTCGGTGTTTTCAGCAGGTTTTGTTCCAATAAAAGCACCCAGCACAGATAGGTAAGATTTGCGACTGATTTTTAATTCCACATCACGCTGGTCGGCGTTCAGAATTTCCACCATGATCGCATCCAGATCGGCCTGATTGGCAATGCCGTTGTTTTTGTAGGCTTCTACTTTTTTGTAGTTGGTCTGCAATTCTGTTTTCAGGATGGCGTTTTGTTTCAACTGCTCATCAATCAGTAATATACCAAAATACAGTTGTTCCACCCGCTCGTTGATGGCATACAAATCTACATCCAGTTTTTTCTTTTCTACTTCGGTGCTGGCTTGTGTCAGTTTCTTTTGCGAAGCAATGACGCCACCGTCCCAAATCAACTGATTGGCTTCTACAACCGCCTGGTATTGGTCTTTGCTTACGCTACTGATCGTTTTTCCGGTCATTTTTTCCAGTGTTTGTGCCAATGATTCCGGCAGGCTGGTTACGTCGGATTGATAGGTGGCTTTGGCCGAAAGTGTCAGTTGCGGTAAGTAGCTTTTGTTGGCGTTGCTCAGGTTGTAGTTGCCTGTTTCCTCAATTAATCCGTATTGTTTTACCAGTGGATAATTGGCTTTGGCTTTACTTAAGCATTCGTCCAGCGTGAGTTGCTGCGCAAAAAGTCCGACAGGCAAACACGCTATGAATAAGTGGATAAATAACTTTCTCATTTATTTATGGTTTTATGAAGTTTATTACTGCAATGGCATTTTCTTCGCGTCGGTGTGCGATCAATTCCTTCAGTTGATCGTCATCCAATTGTAAAATGCCCTTAGCCATGGGCAGGAACATAAAGAATCCGGCGTTGAGAGTAATCATGGTGATCACTATGTCTATCACATCCGTTTTACGGGCTCTTCCTGCTTCAATTTCTATGGCCAGTTCCTTGGAAAACTGAAGAAAAACAGGCGATGGTATAACTTGTAATTTCTCGCGGAGATATTTCAGATTCTCCGGCATTCTGGCCAATTCATTGACTACCAGTGTAGGTATCTTTGGATTTTGACTTAGCATGTCGAAATGTGAATGCACCACTCGCTTTACTTTTTCGGTGAACGTTAAGCCTTCTTCAAATACTTGTGCTTTAAATATATATTCGAATAGTAGCTTGAACTTGTTTTCGAAAATGGTATTGAAAAGATTCTCTTTGGTACGGAAATAATAATGTACCAATGCCTGATTACAACCCACTTCGCGGGCTATTTGCGTTGTGGAAGTGGAGGCAAATCCTTTTTCCAGAAATAACTTTTCAGCTGCTTCCAGAATGGATTGTTCCATTGATTGTTCTTCCTTACTGTCCATGTTTAATTGAATAGTTTAATAAAGTAGTTTAATAGGTCTATTAATCGACTGCAAAGTAAACAATAATAGCGGATAAAAAGATCTATCCGCTATCAATATTTTTTGAAATGGCTTTAAATTTAACTAATGAAGGTGTTTTGAATCATTAATCTTTACAAAAGCATTACTCAGATGGGCAATGATATCGCTGGCTATCAGCGTTTCTTCTGTTTCTTGTTCTAGTGCACAATCACCAGCCAAGCCATGAATATATACCCCGAAAATAGCTGCATCTGTACTATTATAACCTTGTGCCATGAGGGCGGTGAGTATGCCTGTAAGCACATCGCCACTACCTGCAGTCGCCATTCCGGAGTTGCCGGTACTATTGAAATGTATCTCACCATTGGGTAATGCTATGGCAGTGTACGTACCTTTCAGCACGATAATGAATTGGTATTGTTGTGCGATTTCTGATGCTTTGTTGATGCGATCAAGCGATGTGTCGCATTTCCCAAACATCCGCTCAAATTCTTTTGGATGAGGAGTAAGAATGCTTCCTTTGGGGATTTTATCAATCAACTCAGGCTGCTGACTAATCAGATTGAGCGCATCGGCGTCAAGTACGCAGGGTTGTGAATAGTTTTGTAGAAAATCTTGCAGTGCAAATGCAGTATCGGCTGATGTGCCAATCCCCGGACCGAATGCCACAGTTTTATAATTAGGGGCTTCTCCCACCAAAGAAATGTGTCTTTTATTTTTGTCGCTAATGAAAATTGCTTCCGCTATGCAGGTTTGTACGATGTTGCGATTACAGCCGGGTCCATGCACCGAAACCAGTCCGGCGCCGGACTTCATTGCTGCTTTGGCTGCCAAAACCGATGCACCTGCCATGCCTTTGCTACCGGCAACTATCAGCGCATGTCCGTATGTGCCTTTGTGCGAAAATTTGGAACGTTCTTTTTTTATGTTTGTTACTTTTTTATGGCTGATCATGTACCAATTGGTCGGAGTTGTTGCAATCGCTTCGGGATGAAGATCGATGTCAAGAGTTTTCCATATGCCAACGAAATCACCTGTTTCGGGCAGAAGAAAGGTTAGTTTTGGAAACTGAAGCGTATAGGTGTAATCTGCTTTGATAATTGTTTGCCCAGGGTTGTTTTCGATAATATGATCACCATCTAAGCCGGATGGAATATCGATAGTAACCACTACACAATCAGTTGAGTTAATCCAATTCACTGTATCAGCATATATTCCTGAAAGAGATCGGGATAATCCGGAACCCAAAAGCCCATCCACAATAATTGTTTCTGAATTAAAAAGTGGTGCTTCAAATTGCACTGTTTGCTCAGAAATGGCATTGGGGTGTAGCGCTTTGAGTCGTTGTAGATTGGTGGCGCAGTCGGATGACAGTTTGCCCGTATTTATTAAAATACACTGAGTTCTATGGCCTTGTTCCAATAGTAAACGTGCAACAGCCAGAGCATCACCACCATTATTGCCGGGGCCAGCAAAAATCAAAAACTCAGTATTGCTGGGAAATTGTGCAACTAATTGTTCTTTGATCGCAAGGGCTGCCCGCTCCATTAAATCGATAGATGCAATGGGTTCGTTTTTGATCGTATATTGGTCGAGCAACTGTATTTGTTTGGTACTGAATATCTTCATGGCTTATTGTTGTAGTTGTACAAAAATAGACTATTTCATCTGTTTTGGTCTAAATTAAACGAAAAAAGCCTGTACTTTCTTAAGGTACAGACTTTACTCCCAAAATCAATAATTTCCTATTTAAGGAGTGTAAACGAACGATTTTTCATAGATCAGGAGTATTTGTTTTTGAACTGGATGTGATTCCGGTTAATTTTTTATCAACTTCGCTGTGGTTGGATCGCCTTGTTCATTAGTAGATCGGATTAGATAAACCCCGGTTTTTAGATTGGAAATGTTTAACTGATTTTCAGTGGTTGATAATAACACTTTTCCATCAAGATTTAAAATTTGCTTGCGTGAAGCATCGCCATTTTTAAAGAAAACATGGTCAGATGCCGGATTGGGATAAAATCCGCTTGGTTCGGAAATAATATCATTTACAGCTGTATTGATAGATGTTCCGTAAAAATAGGTTGCAATTTTATTTGCGTTGGATAAATTTTTAAATACTACGATCGGTGTGCCGTCCGATTTTAGGTCCATGTTCACATAGTTGGCCGTAATCGAGGCAATGATTGATCCACCTACAGTGGTCCATCTTTCGCCAGCGTATGATTTTAGTACCGGGTTGTAATTGTTGGTTTCGGTAAATGCAAGGTAAATAACTCCATTCCGTATTTTCATATTTGTCCAGCTACTAAGCTGGGTTGAAGCGTTCGCTATATTGACCCATGCTCCGTTTTCAAACTTACGTACTCTGGCAACACCTGAGGTGCCTGATGTACAATAGGCCAGATAAGGTGTCGTTCCGTCTACAGCCAGAGTTGCCTGCCAGCAGTTTGCTTCTGAAGCATAGGCTCCTAATTCCTGCCAGCCTGTACCATTGAACTTAAATACCCTGATTTGGGATGCAAAATTGTTCTCCACACAGGCTACATACAGGTCACCATTGCTATCTTTTGCCAGCGAAGTGTATTGAGCCGCTCCGTAAGAAAAACCAAGTCCCCCTTTTTGCACCCAATTGGTCCCATTGAAATAGTATACAGACAATTTGCTGCTATTGTAATAGTCGAGCATCGATACATATGGGGTGCCTGAATTATCAATCAGTAAGTCGATATAAGCTGTAAGGCCTCCCGAAAAGCCTACGTTTCCTACTTGTACCCAAGTTGTTCCGTCAAATTTCATAACTGATATTTTCTGAGCTACACTATAGTCGGTATAGGCCACATAAGGAGTGTGGTTGTAGAAGGCCAATTTTATGTAGGTCGCTCCACCCGCTGTAAATCCTGCATTTCCAACGGTTGTCCAGGCTCCGTTGATATACTTTTTTACAGTCACTTTGTTTCCCAGATCACCATCCTGATAGGCAATGTAAGGGATCTCATTGTCTACAGCTACCACTGAAAAATTAGCTGTAGTTACCGATGCTGGTGAACTTCCGATGGCTTGCCAGCTTTGTGAATAAAGAGATGTTGCACTTAGAATAGTGCTCAAAAAAAGTAGAATAACATGTTTCATTGTGTTTCATTTTAAATTTGGAACAAAATTACAATTGTAAATGTTATTGTATTGGATGAAGTTTATTAACAGCCTTTTAGGGTTGACGAAAAAGTGTTTTTGGTTTTCCTAAATCGAAAACCGTGTTTCGTAAACCCTTCGTTTATGGACTCATATTATTTGTAACTTTGTATTCAAAGAAATGCTCCGTTGAAGAAACTACTATTCTTAGTTATACTGTTTTATAGCCTGATGTTACATGCACAGGATCCGTTCTTTTACCGCATCGACAAGGCAAAAGGCTTGCCTTCCAATGCGGTATATGATATTTTTCAGGATAGTAAAGGGTTTCTTTGGTTTACCGGAGGGCAGGGGCTTTGTCGGTACGATGGGAAACGATTTGTTGTCTTTTCATCTGAAAAACAGACCTTAAAATCAGGATCTAATATTCAGGAAGACCCTCAGGGACGGATTTGGTATGTCAACTTCGACGGTTATATATATTATGTAGAAGGCGATAGTCTCAAATCGTTTCAACAGCCTGCTGTTTGGGGGTATTTACGTTTCGGGATTGTAGGCAACAGCCTGTTTTGTGTGGAACCGGGTGCACTGCGACAATATGATTTGAAGACTTTGAAACCCATTCGTCAGTTCCCATTCAATACATCCATGATTTCGGCAACGACTTCCAATAGTCATTCATTTTACGTACTTA
>JBJOOU010000215.1:0-31313 GCA_046051105.1 Bacteroidota bacterium | reverse complement strand
CCGTTGCTCAATGTCCATTCGGTAGTTCCTAAAACGGTGTTGGTTGTTTCTTTGGCAATTTTTCCGGCTTTAGGAGCTTTCGCAATCAGTGGTTTGTTCAGATTTTCTTCTGCTTTGGCGGTTAGTTGTGCTTTTTTAGAGGCATCGATAGCTGCCAAAATTTGCTCTTTTGTTGGTATTTTCACCGCTGGTTTATCGGGAGCCATAAACGATACAATCAGATTGGAGTCGGTAACGTACGATTTAGCCATCTGATTTACAATGTCGAGTTTCAGCTGTGGCAACATGGCCTGAACGGTTTGATATTCCCATTCGATGCCCGGTATGGCTTCCTGATTGAGAAAATGTTGCACATACTCTTCTACCAAACTGTTGTTTTTCTGATTGTCGCGCTCGTTGTATTGCTTTTCGAGGTTCTTCAGCAGGTCGGTTTTGGCACGTTCCAGTTCCGAATTGGTAAATCCGAATCGTTTAATCTTTTCTGCTTCCAGTAAGAGGGCATTCAATCCTTCTGCTTCTTTGCCTTCTTTGGGGATGGCCAGCATCTGGAAGGCATCTTTCGATTTTACCAGTTCGCCATAGGCTGCATACGCGCCAACGAAAGGTGCATCGGCTTGCTGAGTGATTTCCTCAAAGCGATATCCGATCATGGCCGAAATCAGGTTGTTTACCGCGCCCATGCCGTAGCCTTGCATCGAAAGTTTTACTTCTCTTGGCAGTTTGTCATGTTTATATTCAAGTTCAATACGGGTCATGCGGGCTTCGGCATCTTTCACGATCGAGATGATAGGCTCAGCATTGTCCTGAACAGGATAGATGGGGCGCAAGCCGGGCGTAGGGTTTTTAGGAATAGAAGCAAACATCGTTTTGATCTTAGCTTCTACTTTGTCTACATCAATATCTCCCACCACCATAATGGCTTGCAGGTCGGGGTGATACCATTTCTGGTAATAGTCGCGAATGGTTTTGTACGCAAAATTATTGATGATGGCGGTGTCGCCTATCACATCGCGTTTGGCATACTGCGATCCGGCGTATTTTTGCTTGTTCGATTCTTTCCACATGCGTCTGTCGGCGCCTGCTCCGGTTCTCCACTCTTCTCGAATCACACCGCGTTCGGCGTCTATCTCAGGTCCTTCCAGCGAAATGTAATTTGACCAATCGTGAAGGATTAATAGAGAGCTGTCCACGATACCATCGCGGGTGGTAGGCACGTCGCACAGTGTGTACACCGTTTCGTCCAGACTGGTGTGAGCATTAATGTCGGCGCCAAACTTCACTCCAATTTTTTCCAGATAGTTGATGATGCCTTTTCCGGGAAAGTTTTTCGTGCCATTAAAGGCCATGTGTTCCAGAAAGTGTGCCAATCCATTCTGATTGTCATTTTCGAGAATGGCACCTACATTTTGAGCAATGTAAAAGTCTGCGCGCTGCTTGGGTTCTTTGTTTGCACGGATGTAGTAGGTTAGTCCATTGTCCAGTTTGCCATATCTCACTTTGGGGTCGATGGGTACAGGGGGCAATCCCTGTGCAAACAAACCGGAGGCCAGAAGCAGCAACGCTCCTGCCGAACCTAGACGGGAAAGATTTGTTTTCATTTGCTTTTTTTATTGATGGTTAGATGAACGGAGGGTATTTCTGTGGCTCTCCGCGTAATTATACTGATTTTAATTGCTTTTGGAAATAATATACAAATTTCAGAATTGCAAAGAAACATATATTTTTTGGATTAACAAGCGTATTTTTATTGTTTTTCGATAAATATATGTTTGCGGATCATTTGTCGACTTGCAACAATGCACTAACTTTGCAGCTTAATAATGAATTGAATTATGTCAGAAGAATTACAGATTGCTGCAAATGCCAGCAAAAAAGATAAATATGAGCTATTGCTCCCACAACTCGAAGCGTTGGTAAGTGGAGAGCCCGACCTTGTGGCTAATCTGGCCAATATTGCTGCTGCACTGAAAGAAACTTTCGGTTGGTGGTGGGTTGGTTTTTATCTGCTGAAAAACGATCAGCTTGTACTGGGTCCTTTTCAGGGGCCGATTGCCTGTACGCGCATCAAAAAAGGTAAAGGTGTATGTGGCACTGCCTGGGCCGAAGCTCAAAGCCAGTTGGTGCCCGATGTGGAGCAGTTCCCCGGTCATATTGCGTGCAGTAGTGCGTCGGTGTCGGAAATTGTGGTGCCTGTTTTCAATCTTACGGGCGATGTAGCGGGCGTGCTCGACGTGGATAGCGAGCGCTACGATGTGCTTGACGCTACGGATGTATTGTATTTGGAGAAAATAGCGGCTTTGGTCAGTGCTTTTTGCTGATATTTGCCCGTTGTAATAAAACGAACGAAGCGCTTTGGGATTTTGCTCCAAAGCGCTTCGTTTGTAAATAGTGCTTAGTTCGACATTTTGTCTATCATTTCGTTGAATACCCTTTGCTGGAGCTTTCGGTCGGCATCGGTCACTCCATCCCGGCCTTTCAGGCGGGTAAAAACATGTATCTTTGAATTTACAATCTCAGTTTCAATAAATCCGCCGTCTGATGTTCGCATTCCCTGGTAGATCATTACCGCACTGATTGGGTCGGCCACTTCATCAATCTTGCTTTTGTATTCTTTCAGAAAGGTTCCTGTGGGCAAAGTGATCGTTTTCTCCAGTTGCTTGCGTGTCAGGTTGATGAGTTTCATCAGTTCGTTCAGCGTTTCCTGTGGTCGGTACACGTACCAGTGTTTTTGTTCTCCTGCCGATAGTTCTACCGATGTATTGCCGAGTATGGGGCCCAATGCACCTACCAGTGTCAGCGTTTTATTGGACGACACAACGATCGGATCGATCAAAAATATACCTTTGGGTGCTCGGTAGCTGTTGAAAAAGCCACTTTGCACCATATTAATGATCAGTGGCGCACCTGTAGAGGAGCCGGCCAGGTAAATGTTTTTGTATCCGATGCTGTCCAGCAGGCGATATTCTTCTTTGATGGAACTTTGCCAGTCTTGCCACGAGCTTTGTTTGAACGATTCGTAGCTTCGTCCATGTCCGCCGAGCAATACCTGCGATACATAGAACGTTCCTCTGGCGTTAGCCTGCTCCCGCATCTCTTGCCATTCAAATGTTGTGGCTGTATATCCGTGTGCAGCTATCAATACGGGGGTGTTCAGCTGTGTTTCCGTTGGATGTTGAATGTATCTTGATACCAAATGTTTGTCCAGCGAGTCGGGGAGGGCGTAGGAGTAGTTTCCACTGTCCAAACTGTCTGTTGCAATGTCCGGCGAAGGATTGCAACCCGTAAAAACGCTGATGACGAGTGCCAAAAGGCTGTAGGTAGCTATTCTTTTCATCTTAAATTTCCTCCTATGCAATAAAATAAACTGAGTTGATAAAATACGGGGAACAGGCTGCCGGGAATGTCCACGCCGTTGCCATTTCTGAAATTATAACCGGTCGTCAGCGTGGCTGCAATGGGCAGTGTTTTCATTCGATAGGCCAACCCTATTTCACCTGAAAGTAAATAGCTGTTGTGTGGTAGCTCGTCAAACATCGGACTGGGCAGATTCACATGAAAATAGCCCGTGTTGGCTCCGGCAAGTAGCTGTATTCCTTTCCAGGTATTTATTCTAAAGTCAGCTCCGGCAATAATATTGTCTTGCACCAATGCATTGGTGCCAATGGCACTTCCCAGTCCACTGCTAACGTAGCTTAATTTAAAGTGGATGTGTCGTTTCCATAGGAAATCGGCTGTATAGTCCATGCTAATACCATTCTCCCAATAAAGCATCTGCGTTTTCTGGAGTCGAAGCCCCACACTTATCTCGTCTTTCGGTATCTGAATGCTATCGCTTTGTGCATGTAGGTGTATGCCTGCCAGAATAAGGGCTAGCAAGAGAGTCAGTTTTTTCATACTTGTTTTGTAGATGTATAATGTGCTTGTTGTTTATTCATTGGCAATGTTTTTCCGAAAAGAATTCAATGTTTTTTGAAGAAAGTTGATTGCCAATTTTGTTGAAGACAAAGATACTGGTTTTTTACTTTCGATGTGTGACAACTGTATAAATCAATAAAACCCCGTTGTGTACGGGGTTTTATTGAAATCTATTATGTCTTAGAGTCTTCCGAAGAAGAAGTCGCATCGTCTGTTGGGTCGGTATTTTACGCGGGGCTCTATAATCTTTCCTTTACCGTTGGAGATAACGTGATCAAACGGTACGCCCCATACTTTTACCAGTTCGGCCTTCACTCTGTCCGATCTGCGCTGTGCAAGCAGGTTGTTATACGGATTGTTGCCCATGTAGTCGCAATAACCACGCACTTCTACGTACAGACTTGGGTCTTTTTTCATTTTGGCTGCTATCTTGCTGATAGTAATCAGTGCATCATCATCCAAAACGATCTGGTCGAAATCAAAATATACTGCAGGTACATCATCGGGGATGTAAATGGACTTATGTTTCCCGGGGGATGCAGTTCCGTTGTAATTTCCGTTCATTCCATCAGCCGGGTTCATCCCTTTTTGTTGAGAAGAATTATATCCGCTGCCTGTTGCATATTGTGCTATTGGCATTGCTTTTCCCCAGAAATCAACCGGAGTGTTGGTCGGAGTGCTGTTGTCTTTGTCGCGTACATCTGGTACTCCGTCGCCATCAGTGTCTGGTCCGTCGTTCGAGAGCAGGCTTTCCAGTCTGGCAACGCGTGGTAGCAAACTGTCTACTTTAGCATCTATTTTGTCTACCTTGCCATTGAGCTTGTTGAGTTTTCCTTCCAGCTCTTTAGCCAGTAGCAATCCCTTGTCTGGTTGGTACGTTTCGCAGGTAATGTTCCGCAAATGATCTTTACTCAGCGATCTGAATTTATAGCGAAGGTAAATTGTTCCGGCAGCTATGTAGTCGTTTGTTACTCCATCCCAGTTCAGATAAGTAACTCCTTCCAGATTGTCTTTGGTATAAGCTCTGTAATGGATTTTAGCCCCAATAGCAAGTGGCTTGGAGAAATTATACTCCAACGAAAACGTTACCGGACATGACCCTGCCACTCCATGTGTCATGGCTGAACCATTGGCATACAGATGAACCGTTCGGGTTTGTCCGTTGTATTTTTGGTCTACGTAAGTGTCGGTAGCCGGAATAGGAGTTCCGTTCAGGTATTTCAGATTGTATTTATAAAAGGCATAACCTAAACCAATCGACCCTAAAAAGTAAATTCGTGATTTAGTATTGGGGAAAATCAGTCTTGTAAAGTTGATGGTTGCATTCAGGTCACCGGTATATAAATCGGAATTGATGTACATCGGTACTGGACTGTTGTTTTTAGCACGCAATGGGAAGAAATAGCCATCTAAAGACAACCCCCAAACTGGTGTAAGTGCATATTCGATGTTTGCACCGTAAGTTACGTCTCTGAAAGAAGTTGGAATGATGTTTAGCAGATCCTGATTGATGTCACCATCAAAGTAGTTGTAACCGTATTCGGGGGTGAAAGACCATCTCGAAAAGCCTTTGCTTTGCGAGAATCCCGTAAGGATGAATAATGAGCTAATTACAACTAACAAAAATCTTCTCATGTGTGGTCGGATTGACGAACTTGCATATACTTTCGTTTTTAAATTGTGTATACAGCAGTCTTTATCAAATCCAAAGTTAATAATATATTTTAATTGGACGCTTTTATTGACATTAATTTGATATTACATTTTGTTACATGTAATTTTTGTGTTCTGTTTAAATAGCAGATATATAGATTTGTATGTGTATTTTGTGAGTATTTAGAAAAAATGTGTTACCTTCAACTTAGTGGATATAAAAATGGCTGAAAATCTGAGTGCTAATCGATTTTCAGCCATTTTTGTAGGATAAATGTCTGTTATTTATTTTGTCATTTCTACTTTACGGGTGGCAGGCATGTGCCCGTTTCGGTAATCAACTCTGTCTGCGACATTTTTTGCCAGTTCTGCAAATGCAAGCGAGGTGACTGAGTTCTCTTCGTGGGCTGCAGGACGGCCGGCATCTCCGCATTCTCTAATGCTTTGCACTAATGGAATTTGTCCTAAAAGCGGTACATTCATTTCTTCGGCCAGTCGTTTGCCACCTTCTTTGCCAAAAATGTAATATTTGTTTTCCGGCAATTCGGCTGGAGTAAACCAAGCCATGTTTTCGATAATTCCCAGCACGGGTACATTTACTTTTTCACCAGTGAACATGTTGATTCCCTTGCGGGCATCAGCAAGTGCTACTTCCTGAGGAGTGGTGACTACGATGGCTCCGGTAATTCCCATGGTTTGTACCAATGTGAGGTGTATGTCGCCGGTTCCGGGTGGTAAGTCCATCACAAAATAGTCTAATTCGCCCCATTCTGCATCAGTTATCATTTGTTTGAGTGCATTGCTGGCTACAGTTCCTCTCCATACCAACGCTTGCGAAGGATCGACAAAGAATCCGATCGATAGCATTTTTACTCCGTATTTTTCAACAGGGAAAATGGTTTGTTTGCCATTTACTTCCAATACTTCCGGATGTACATCTTCTACACCAAACATCTTTGGCAGCGATGGGCCATGTATATCTGCATCAATCAATCCTACTTTGTAGCCCATTCTGGCCAAAGCAATGGATAAGTTGGATGAAACAGTGGACTTTCCTACACCGCCTTTGCCGGAAGATACTGCAATAATGTTTTTTACATTAGGCAGGATGGAGGTTGGTTGGGCTGGTTGCGGTGCGGCTTTAAATACAGCTTCTACATTGCCTTTGACTTCAACGCTCTCGCCCACATAGGTAAGAATTGCCTGTTCGGCTGCCTTTACTACCGATTTTGCAAAAGGATCATTGGCCTTGTCGAAAAATATTTTGAAAGAAACTTTGTTGCCTTCAATGAGCAAACTGTCTTTTTGCAGCATGCCGGAACTGACAATGTCGTTTCCTGTTCCCGGATAGCGTACGTGTATCAACGCTTCAAGGATGATTTGATTATTTAATGTCATATTTGTTGAATTAATGTCGCAAGTAGCTGCGGTCGGTTAGTCGTTGTATCTAACAAGACTTTAGCTGAAAAGTTCTGAAAACAGCTGTTGATTTTATTCAGTAATTCCGTGTCGTTTACTTCTGCCAAAACTTCGGTAGGAATCATATTCAATCTCAATGTCGGGCTCAATAAAAGTGTCACGTTTTTCTAAAATGAATTTAATGTATTTGATTGATAATCCACGTTCAAGCCATTGTTGTTCGTAATAGGTTTTGATGTTTAGAATTGGATCATTCAGGTCAGAGTTGTACAAGTTGTCGTTCGAAAACAGTACAGGGTAGTTGTTCGCTTTCACCATTTCGCAGGTATAAGTAAACATGAAATTGCTATCTGTTTTCAGATGAACAATCCCGTCGGCCTTCATGAACTGCTGATATGATTTCATGAAATTGGTGGCTGTCAGTCGTTTTGTTACTTTCTTCATCTGTGGGTCCGGGAAGGTAATCCACACTTCGCTAACTTCGTTTTCTGCAAAAAAATGAGCAATCATTTCTATATCAGTTCGCAGAAAAGCTACATTTTTCAATCCACTTTGGTATGAGTCTTTTGCACCTTTCCATATGCGAGCCCCTTTTATATCGATGCCGATAAAGTTTTTGTCAGGATACATTTGGGCAAGGCCTACGGTGTATTCTCCTTTTCCACAACCCAGTTCCAATACAATTGGATTGGTGTTATGAAAGAAGGTTTCGTTCCATTTTCCTCTCTTCTCAAATGTTTTACCCTCGCGTATGGCATGCGAAGAAAATTGAAATACATGCGGAAATTCTTCCATCTCAGCGAATTTCGCCAACTTATTTTTTCCCACGGTTAAATATCAGCTATTTTAAAGTTTTAATGATAATTAGTTTGTTTTTTCGATGCGAAGTCCAATGTCATTGATACCCGTCAATAAGGAATCTCTCATGCCGTGGCCGATGTCGTAGCGATAGACTCCGGCCTTATGGTAGCGCACATTTTGTTTATACAATACTGGCATTTCCATAATGGAACCGAGCCCGGAACCGAGCCATTTACCTCTTTGATCAGCTAAATAACATTCTATAGAGTCTTTACTAATAGAATGATCCGGGGCAATTTCCCGCGTAAAAAACCATAAGTTTTGATATGGATATTCGCCCCGGTTTCTGACGTTGATGTATATATTGTAAGTGGCAGTAGTGTCAGTAACAGGTACTTTAAAAACATACATGCTGTCTTTGCTCCATCCGGTAGGCCGGATGGAACTGTATTCGAAATACACATCGTGAAAATTGCAGGATGCGAAAACGAATAGAAAGAATATGGCTGTAAAACCTTTAATTCGCTTCGCTTTTATTTTCATTGTTGCCATTGTTGTTTTTCTTTACAGGTTTGGGCCTGTGCTTTTTGTTGCGGTTGCTGTTGTCGCCGGTTGCATGTGGTTTTGCTTGTGCTTGTGGCTGATTTTGTCCGGGTTGAGCCACGTTTTTTTGTACTTTGCCTTCCTGCTGATCGGCTTGAACCTTTGGTTTGTTTAACTTCAGTTCGCTTTGCTGAGGAGCAGTACCCTGAGCTGGTTTGTTGCTTTTTTTATGTTTGTTTTGCTTTTTTCGGTTGTTGTCAAAACGGGTTAAACTATCCTGACCCACTACGTTTTCGTAGTCTACAGGTTGGCATTTTGTATCTTTTTCTTCACTGGTTTCCAGTCTGTCTGGCTTTTGTCCTCGTTTATTCATGGAGATAATCTCCTTGGCTCTATCTGCTGAGATTGTAACGATGTTCGCTCCGAAATTCTGAGAGGTGGAGTATGAAATTTGCCCTTTAAATACATCGCTCTTAAAGTAATAGTAGGTACTTTCCATTGTTTCCAGCTGAATTTCTTTTGATGGAAATCCTTTGGTGGCATCCGTATAAGTCTCTACCTCGAAGTTCATGCAGCATTTAAGTTTCCCGCATTGTCCTGCAAGCTTTTGAGGGTTGAGCGAAACGTCCTGAATGCGGGCTGCATTGGTGGAAACAGAGCTGAAGTTTGTCATCCAGCCAGAGCAACAGAGTTCGCGTCCACAAGGTCCGATACCTCCAATTCTACCGGCTTCCTGGCGGGCACCGATTTGTTTCATTTCGATGCGGATTCGGAAGGTTTCGGCAAAAACTTTAATTAGTTGACGGAAGTCAACGCGCTCATCAGCAATGTAGTAAAAGATTGCTTTGTTGCCGTCGCCTTGAAACTCAACGTCGCCGATTTTCATGTCCAGCTTTAGGCTTTCTGCAATTTGGCGCGCTTTGATCATTGTTGCTTGTTCACGGCCTTTGGCTTCGTTGAACTTTTCAATGTCATTTTCTTTGGCCTTTCGGTAAACCCGCTTAATTTCCATTCGATCAGGGTTGACATTGTACTTCTTCATTTGTAAGACTACAAGTCGCCCCACCAGCGTTACCTCGCCGATATCATGTCCCGGCGATGCTTCTACAGCTATCATATCTCCCTTTTCTAAAGGGATGTGAGTGCTGTTAAGATAATATCCTTTTCGGGTGTTTTTAAATTGAACTTCCACGAAGTCGGTGTCTTTCACTGTTTCAGGTAGGTCTGACATCCAATCGTGGACGCTGAGTTTTTGTTTGGATGCGCAGCGGCAACCACCGCTTTTCATGCAACATCCACCACTATTTAGAGTAAAATCCATGTTTTTCTGTTGTTTTTGATTGTTGACCTCTGGAAATATTGCCAAAGGGTATATGTAAGTTTTAATTTTCGATAGATGAGCTGGAATAATCAATGATTGCTTCACGCTCAACTTTATGCTGTATTTATTTTTATCGTTTTAATAGCATGATTACTTTGAGAACTAAGTCAAAGAAAACCATTTTTGCATTCACATTTTGTTCGATATGTCGTTCGGCTAATGCAAATTCTGCCATCAGATCCTCTACATTTCGCTCATTGATGAAGGGCGAAAAGCGTTGAGAAAACTGGTTTTCTGCCATAGTGAAATAGTTTAGCTCAGGTTGCATGATGTTGCGAATGAAGTTTTCGCGAGTCATGCGCTGCGCGTATACCAGAAAGTTCTTCTGTCGTTCGCGCCCCATGCTGGAAGCAGCCATATCGTCTGACCATTTGCGAAGAGTTTTCAGCGAGGCATGGTCTTTTTTATTGCCAACTTGCCACGCTAAACGCATGATCATAACAAATCGTTCGAAATTTTGCTTGTTTTCATCCCCTTCGCTCAACACTGAAATCGCACCAAGGTAGCTTCCGTTTGCAATTTTAGCAGCGTACTGAGCATCCGACTCAATGATGTCCAATTCTACATTTCGCATCAATGCCTTAATGATTTCGTTGTCGCTCAATTTCGGAATAAAAACATGTTGCGTACGTGAAAGTATGGTGTTGATGATTTCGTCGGGCGAATTGGATACCAAAAGGAATACGGTTTTTTCCGGTGGCTCCTCAAGTATTTTGAGCAATTTGTTGGCACAGGTGACATGCATTTTTTCCGGCAGCCATATAATCATGATTTTGTATTCCGATTCGTATGTCTTTAAACTCAGTTTGCGGAGAATTTCCTCACTTTCGTTAGAGTAAATAAGACCCTGCTTGGCATCTCCGGAAATTTCGGCGTACCACTCGTTGATGCTGAAATATGGAGTTTCCAGAATTTTGTGACGGAATTCGGCTATGAAATCATCACAAACAACACTGGATTTACCGGCGGGTTTGATGGTGGGAAAAACAAAATGCAGATCGGGATGAGCCAGTTTTCGAAACTTTACACAGGATGGACATGTGCCGCAAGAGTCGCCGGTTGAGCGGTTTTCGCAACAGATGTATTGCGCATAAGCGATTGCTAAAGCCAGTTTTCCAACTCCTTCAGGACCACGAAACAGCTGGGCGTGAGGTATCCGTTGTTCGGTTACTGTGCGTATAAGTTGTTTTTTTGTGTCGTGTTGACCTATGATGTCGGAAAATAGCATCTTTTGTTTTTATAGTTCTATTGCAAAATAGTATATCATGCAAATATACAAAAAAGAACCAAAAAACTGATTTTTTATTTTTCGTCGATTGTAGGTTGTCGTGCAATTATAAATGCTTAGTTGATAGAGTTTCGCATTTGAAAATAGGTTTGGACATTGTTTTTTGATTATTTTAGGACGAAATTTTTCTTGTGCTGCAAGCAACGAAATTGATCATTGCAGCATCTTCAATTTTGTGTGAAACAATTTTTTTGAATAGATATTTTTAATCATTAAATAATAGTTGATATGAAAAAATATATGATTGCGTTTTTAGCATTAATTTTCTTATGGTCTTGTAGTAAGGATAGTGAGTGTGTTTATCCTACGTTTACAAGCATTGCTACTGTTGAAAATCCTGATAGTACGTTTGGTTTTCGATTTATTACCGACAATAATGATGTGATGAAGGTGGCATCAACTTATTTTCCTAATTATCGTCCGAAGACGGGGCAACGTATTCTTGCGAATTACAGTATTCTCTCCGAAGGTGCTTCCGGCGCTGGGTATAATCATAAAGTTGAGCTCAATGATGTTTATCAGGTATTGACCAAAGCTGTGTTCAAAATTTCGTCTTCTACGCAGGATAGTATAGGAAATGACGCCGTCGAAATCAGGAATATTTGGGTGGGGAGCCATTTCCTTAATGTTGAATTTGTGTTTGCAGGATATGAAAAAATGCATTTTATTAATCTGGTATCGGATGCTTCCAAGATTTACACTGATGGAAAAGTGCATTTGGAATTCCGGCACAATGCCAATTCAGACTATCAGCAATACTCCCGATGGGGGCTGGTGTCGTTTGATTTGAATTCAATAAAGTCATCGGCTGTAGGTGATTCGGTAGCGATGGTTATTCATACTAAAGAATTCGCAACTCCTTCCAATAAAACCTATCAGCTTACCTGGAAAATTGGTGCTTCCGGTGTGGAGCATATTCGGGATATAAAGATGCCTGCAACGACTGCGTTGGTAAAATAGGTAGACTGTTTTCTGAAAACAAAATGAACGGAGTGTTGGCAACGCTCCGTTTTTTTGTTTTTAATTTTTCAAGTAATAAAAGTCAAGTTCGATAAACAAAAATTGAGATATGGTTGTTTGAAATTTTGCATATATTCTCTCAATAAAGTCTTAAAACTACAATAAAAATAATTCATATTTGTAAACATATCAATTTTATAGATATATTTGTACTATGAAAATATGACGGCAGCTTTTATACTCTGATGTTTTTTTTGCTGCCTATGTTATTCGAATTGCAATTATTTTTGGTTTAAAATCAGGTTTAGTCAAAGTAAATATTGACTCACATGAAACGAACAACTATCTTCACACCACTTTTCAGCTTCTTCTACGAAGGGTTTCGCAATATGACTGTTGGGAAAACTCTTTGGCTGATTGTATTCATCAAATTATTCATCATGTTTGCCATACTGAGGGTGTTCTTTTTCCCGAACTACCTCAACAGTCGCTTCGATAACGATAAAAGTAAGGCTGAACACGTACGCAATGAATTGGTGAAAGAACTTCACTGAATTATCACTCTCATAATAATTTAAATACAGAAAAAATTATGGAATTATTGGATGCTTCATTACTAGGTTGGTCGAGGGCACAATTTGCTTTGACCTCTATGTATCACTGGCTTTTCGTACCTCTAACACTGGGTTTAGGTGTCATCATGTCGATCATGGAAACATTGTATTACAAAACAGGCAACGAGGAGTGGAAAAAAGCGGCAAAATTTTGGATGACTCTCTTTGGAGTAAACTTTGCTATTGGTGTAGCTACAGGTATTATTCTGGAGTTTGAGTTTGGAACTAACTGGTCGAACTACAGTTGGTTTGTGGGTGATATTTTTGGAGCTCCACTGGCTATCGAAGCTGTGGTGGCCTTTTTCATGGAAGCTACGTTTATTTCCATTATGTTTTTTGGTTGGAACAAGGTAAGTAAGGGCTTTCACCTCGCCTCAACTTGGCTTACGATAACAGGAGCTACATTATCCGCATTGTGGATTTTGGTGGCTAACGCCTGGATGCAGTACCCTGTTGGTATGGAGTTCAACCCGGATACAGTCCGTAATGAAATGATTGATTTCTGGGCTTTGCTTCTGTCGCCCGTTGCAATTAATAAATTTTTCCATACGGTAATTTCCTCATGGGTTGTGGGGGCTTTGTTTGTAACTGGTATTAGTGCCTGGTATTTGCTTCGTAAACGCGAAGTGGATTTTGCTATGAAGAGCATTAAGGTTGGTGCTATCTTTGGGTTAGTTGCCACCATTTTAGTGGCTGTAACGGGTGATGGCTCTGCCTATCATGTAACTCAGCAACAGCCGATGAAGTTGGCTGCTATGGAGGGATTGTATAAAGGAAAAAGTGATGCCGGACTTGTAGCATTTGGCGTTCTGAAACCAGGAAAAAGAGCTTATAATGATCCGAGTGATCCATATTTATTTAAGATAGAAATTCCGGGAATGTTGTCGTTGTTGGGCAATCGCGAGATGGGATCTTTCGTGCCGGGAATACAGGATGTTATTGATGGAGGTTATCAAACTAAAAATGGGGTAGCTCTTTCATTTGCTGAGAAACAGGCTAAGGGTAAATTGGCAATTCAAAGTCTGGGTGACTATCAAAAAGCTATGGCAGCGAAAGATACAGTAAAAGCAGCCGGATACAAAGCGAAACTAAAAGCGAACTATGCGCAGTTTGGATATGGATACATTGAAAAGGCAGAAACCCTAATACCACATGTTCCAACAGTGTTTTATTCATTTCACTTGATGGTTATTCTGGGAATGTATTTTATTGTATTTTTTATTGTTGTTCTCATTTTTCAGAACAATGGTAAGCTGGATAAAACAAAATGGCTTTTATGGGTTGGTGTGTTATCAATACCGTTAGGTTATTTGGCCAGTCAATTAGGTTGGGTTGTTGCTGAAGTGGGTCGTCAGCCCTGGGCTATTCAGGATGTGTTGCCGGTAAATGCTGCTATCTCTAATCTCTCGGCTAGTTCGGTAATTATTACTTTCTTCCTGTTCCTGATTTTGTTTTCGGCTTTACTGGTGGCTGAAATCCGGATTATGCTGAATCAGATCAAAAAAGGCCCGTCAGCTCATTAATCACAGAGAAACAAACTAACATTAAAACAATCCGAAAAAATAAGATATTATGATAACATATTCTTTTCTACAGCATTACTGGTGGTTTTTGATTTCTCTTTTAGGAGGAATTTTGGCTTTTTTGTTGTTTATTCAGGGTGGACAATCTCTATTGTTTTCCTTGTCAAAGACCGAAGATGAAAAACGTCTTTTGGTGAATGCCTTAGGGCGTAAGTGGGAGTTTACATTCACTACGCTGGTGACGTTTGGTGGTGCATTTTTTGCGTCCTTCCCTTTGTTTTATTCTACCAGCTTTGGTGGTGCCTATTGGGTGTGGATGGCTATTTTGTTTTGTTTTGTTATTCAGGCAGTTTCTTATGAATATCAATCAAAACCAGGAAATGTGTATGGTGCAACCACTTATCGTGCTTTTTTGTTTATCAACGGTTTGTTAGGGACTTTCCTGATTGGCGTGGCTATTGCAACATTTTTTACCGGTTCTGATTTTGTGGTAAATAAAGCGAATCTGACACAACAACTTGCTCCGGTTATAAGCTCATGGGGTAATGAGTGGCATGGTTTGGAAGCTCTATTGTCGGTGCGCAATCTGACACTTGGTTTAGCTGTGTTCTTTTTGTCGCGGTCATTAGCACTCTTGTTCTTCGTAAATCGCCTTAATCATCCGGAACTGGAAGTGCGATCGCGCAAATTCTTGTGGTACAATGCAATTCCATTTGTAGTGTTCTTTTTGATATTTGTGATTTGGACCTTGTTTTCCGATGGATTTGCTGTTGATCCACAAACGGGTGTAGTTAGTATGGAGAAATATAAATATTTTACTAACCTGATTGAGATGCCTGTAGTGTTGATTTTGTTCCTGCTTGGAGTTGTGGCTGTACTTGTCGGCATTATTGGTACCTGGCTTACGGAATCGTTTAAAAACGGTATTTGGTTTGCAGGTATTGGTACTGTGGTGACTGTTTGTAGCTTATTCTTGTTGGTAGGTTATAATAATACGGCCTATTACCCAGCCACTCCAAGTTTGCAAAGCTCTCTTACAATAGTAAATTCTTCATCCAGCGAGTTTACATTGAAAGCAATGTCCATCGTATCATTGCTTATTCCTGTGGTGTTGGGGTATATTATTATTGCATGGCGCTCACTCGAAAAGAAGAAGATTGATATTGCAGACATCAATGCAGATGATCATGCGTATTAATTGATATTATATGAATTAGCCCTTGGAACTTCAACTTCAGGGGCTAATTTTTTATAGTTTATTCTGGTCTGGTTTTCTAAATATTCAGGATCAAGTTACTGTCTTTTAAAGGAATGTTTTGGCAAATGAATATGCGTTTAGATAGACTAACCTTATTCGGTAGATGAAATTATAACTTATATTGAAATTTTGGGTTCATTCTTATTTCAAAAAATACGAAATTATCATTAAACCGTTTAATTAGTGGCCATGTTTCTATTTCAATGATTTCCTCGTCGGGTAGGTTAAAGATGTTTGAATATATAACGTATTTATTTGATTTTAAGTTGATGTTGTGGATAATCTCTTGATCGTTGTTTATGTCTATGTCTGCTGTGGCTGAGTACATCGGAAATCCACAGCCGACATCAGAAAGTGGAATATTGTTTTTGTTTAGGTAATCTATCACATCAGTTTTGAGGTTAAAGTAACCAAGGTGTGATAGTTTGCAGTCCCATGGTTGGGCGACAATGTCAGGATACTTCCAAAAGTTGCCTGTAAATAAGATAATCGCAAGAGCTATAAGTGCTTTTTTGGATTTATGCAGAGGTAGATAAGTACTAATGATTTTTGCAGTGATGATGCAGAGGAGTAAGTAAAGAAAAATAAAGTATCGTGCACCAAATGGGTTTTGAAGTGGTATGGTTACTGATATAAGAACTATTGTAATTATTAGGTATGCCAACAAAACATCTTTCATTTCCGTTACTAATAATTTTATATTTCTTTTTCGCATCATATACACGAATATGATCAAGGCTGACCAAATTGCAATTCGTCCATTCTCAAGTTGCCATCGAATAAATGTAAGGGTATTCTTGATAATTCCAGAAAGGTTTGTATGATCCCCATATTCAGTTCCTGTTGTAGTGAAAAACCATCCATATACTGATAATCTCCAGATTATAAAGCTTAAGACAGTTAAAGTAGAAGGAAGAATGTATTTGAAGTGTTTTTTTAGAACTTTAGTGATGTTTTTATTTGTGATATATTCTTGAACTAGTTGAAATATAATTAGTGAAAAGGCCATAAGGATTGCTCTTCTGCTAATTAGACATAGTGTTAATGTAAAGAATGATGCGGCGATATATCGTTTTGTTATAATATAGTAGAAAGCTGTAATTGTCAATGCAATTGTAAAGGCATCTTGGTATAGCCCGGTCATTTGTGTTGTGAATGCGGGTTCACAGACCAACAGCATAAAGACGTATGTGCTGATATTTCTTTCAAAAAAAAGCTCTATTGTTTTGAGTAAATAAATAAGGGCGATGATAATAGCAGGCAAAAATGCCAGATGAGTTACTATCGGAGTGCGGCCTGCTAACTTCCATACCAAAGCAATGTAGCCAGGTAAAATGAACGGATCTCCATTGTCTAAATTAGAAGGGATGTGTTGAGAAAAGTTCGTATGGTATAAAAAAGTTGCAGTTTTTGAAAGTATGGTAACGGAGTCCCAAAAAAAACCAGTAGTGATGAACAGTGTTTTTATTGTGAAAATAAAAACAAATATCATCAGAATTTTCCAGTTAAAATTTGACATGTTATATCAGTGTATTAAATTAAAGGGTACTATGATTGTATATTTCTAGCTAATCTTAAAAATGGCTTCTCTATGAACCTCCATGATAAAGATGCTACTATTAGAATTATAACAATTGTGAATAATGAAACTAGATAGGGATTGTATTGGCTGAAATATCCAAAGTATGTAATTGTTTTGATAATTGGGCAATGATAAATATAAATACCGTATGAAATGTCATGTTTCCTCCCAAAGAAGTTTAAAGATGGAAATGAAAAGGCAATGAAAAAGATAATTGTTGCTAAAGCAATAGGGGTAAATATTTCGTTATTGAAATAATATTCAATAACGAAAACAGGTAAAGCAAGCAATACTAATTTTGTTTTGTGTGTAATAAATGTGTTTTTGTAATAGTTTAGATATATACCACAAATAAAGTAAGACATAAAACCAGGTAATTGTCTTGCATACATTAAAAAGTTATTGTTTTCGGTAGAGTAGAATTCAAAGAAGTTTTTGTATGCTATTGAGATTAAGTAGATGATAATGAAAAAGGTAAACTTATTTTTTTTTCTTGATAAAAAATATATGATTAAAGGAATAGCAAGATAAAACATGACTTCAACTTTAATAGTCCATAACGCTCCATTAATGTCACTGGTGAGTTGGGGAGATGTAAATATACCAGGTAGGTCAGGATGCAAGAAGTTTAAGAAAAGGAGGTTGGCAGTCAGGTACTTATATAGGTCTATGCTTGTAAAATAATTTGAGAAAGACAGAGTGCTTAGTGGTGATAGTAATAGTGCTGAAAGAATGACTACAAAAATATAAGCCGGCAATATTCTAGCTGCTCGTTTTGTAAAGTAGAGTTTGAGCGAGCTGGTTTCAGAGAAACTTTTACCAATAAGATAGCCACTAATACAAAAAAAACCAGTTACCGATATGTATGTATTGAAATAGCCTTTAAAGTAAGAAAGTTCTGTGTTGTTTGTAATTATTATAAGATGTCCTAACAATACAATGAAAGCTAAAATGAACCTGAGAAAATTGAAGTTATTCATTTTGAAACCAGAATTAGTTGATAACTAAAATCTTAGTGTTGGTACTCAAAGTTCCATCTTCATTGACACATAGTACTAAATAGACACCAGTATTCACTTTTCTCCCATGAATATCTTTACCGTCCCAAGTAGCGATACTTCCGTTAGAAACGGTCTGGCAAATCAAATTTCCATTTAAGTCAGTAATCTTCACATTCGTATTTTTTACAAGACCAGTAATGGTAATAATTCCATTATATCCTTGTCGGACAGGGTTTGGGTAAGCATGGACATTGCTAAATTCATCTGTAGCCGATGCGGCATCACTTTGATATGAAATAATGCCTTTACTTGTACCAAAAAATACTTCTCCTGTTGTTGGATGGATAGCGATAGAAAGTATATTATTTGACAGAAGTGGACTGTTCGATGCAGTAAAATGTTGAACGGTTTCTTGTCCATTTTCGGACATGAGATAAACGCCCGAACTTTCAGTTCCAAGCCATTTCCGGTTTGCTCCATCAATTGCTATAGCATTTATCTTTTCATTTACAAGCAGGTAATCAGCAAGATTTGTGCTGTCGTTTCTTGAAATTTTCACTCTGCTACAGGTGTAGTTTGAGTTGAAAACATTGTTTAGGTTATTGAATAAAAATGGCCCCATATCGGTACCTACCCATATAGTTCCATTAGCATCTTGAGCTATGCTACAAATATTATTCGGACTTGCCTCTCTAATAGTAGTATTGCCGGAATTGTCAGTTTCATTATAATTGAACTTTGCAAAAAACACAGATTTATCGTCGGATTGATCATCTATCGTCCCTCCATCATCAAAAACAAAAACACCTTGCCCTGCCCGGAAAGCTGTAGCCCATTTTTGATTTATATTTTGGTTAGATATAAGAATGTCCTGAACAGTTTCTTTGTCTTTGAAAGAAGAAAATCCTAATGTTGACCAAGTTCCGTTTTTGAGTAAAACTTTTATACTTTTAATAGCCTTGCCGTTCAGTAGCCACAGGTTCCCATTTTTGTCAAATGAAAGTCCATCTAGCATCTGGTATTGATAACTATTAAATAAATTTTCAATCGTACTGTTTGTGAAGTTGTGGTACTTTGTCATTTCAGAATCTTTGAATTCGTAAAGTCCACTACTATAGCTTGTTGCGAAAAAATGAGAGTCGTCAGACGGGTCTATCGCTACAGAAACTAAGTCCATGCATGTGATTCCGGTCTTTGCTTCAATGTCTTGTTGGGTAATATTCGACCATTGGTTATTTTTATAGTCATAAATCATTATAATCCCTGGGCGCTCAAAGAATTTCGAAGAACGACCTCCAGGAACAGCATATAATTTGGTGTTTGAACATTTTATATCCCATGGACTATTTACCGCAGGCCCTTCTGGCTTGTAATATGAAGGTAAGTTGTCTTTGTAGGCAATTATTCCTTTATCATTACCTGCAAACCAATAGGTGCTGTTGCTTGTGTCATATTCAGCATCGGTAATTGTGCCCAGATTGTTGATGGTAGTCAGATTAAACTGTTCATCAGAGATATAAGCAGATGTGCCGTCGAAGATATTTAATTTGTTGTTGGTGACATTGATGTAGGTGACTTTAATGTCGGGAAAAAGCTGATTCCATGTCCCCTGCTCATCCTGAGCATAAAGTTTGCCGCCCCTTTGTAGAATCAGTTTGCCTGAAAAGCTGGTAAGCGCCTGATAATCTCCACTTCCTGGCAGGTTGTTCAAAGAACTCCAGTACTCGAAATTTACCAGATTGGGTTCTGTTGCTGATGCTTTGTATATGGTGCTGGCGGATACCGCATAAATAAATCCATCGTTGATAGTTGTGCCAATAACTTTAACTTCAGATGCATTTGGACCTATAAAATAGGTGTCTGCAATTTCATTTTTATGCATATTAAGTACCAAGATACCAAAACTACATGATAGATATGCTTTGTCTTGATAAAAATATGCATGATTTATTCCCTTGTCGGTGGTCAGCTGTTTGTTGTATAGGTCGGGAATGTTGATTACACCACCAGACGTGAGCATGTCCATATTTCCATTGGAATAGATAATGAGCAGCTGTTTGCTGGTAGGGTCGTACTCAATTAAAGAAATGTTTGAGCCGTTAAGTCCGGTAAGTTTGCTATAGAATTCTATGTTAGCATCAAGTTTGTCCACCGAAAATAATGCACCATCACTTACGGCATAGATTTTATTTTCAGATTGTGCTATTTGGGCTACATTGTTGTATGCAAGATGTGTCCTCCATTTTCCCATTGCTAACTGAGCATAACTCAGACATGAGAAGAAGAGTATGGAGATTAACGTGAGATTTAGTCTTTTCATTGATATACATTTGGAATTACGTAGTAATGTTCCTGATGAAACTAATAATAGTAGCTTCTGCAGGCTGACAATACCACAACTAAATAAAACTCAAAAAAGCAGGTTTTATTTTATTGCTCTTTTCTGAAAAACTCAAAAATGTGTGTTTGGTGATTTCTTGAGCTATTTTTTAAGGTGTTTTACAAGCTCTTTAACCGCTAATCCTCTGTGACTGATTTCATTCTTTTTGTCAGCACTTAGCTGAGCAAAGCTTAGATCATAGCCGTTGGGGATGAAAATCGGATCGTAGCCAAATCCGGCCGATCCATGTTGGGTTGTTGCAATAGTGCCATCAACTCTGCCTTCAAAAAAAATGGTTTTGCCATCCTCAATGAGTGCTATTACGGTTCGAAAATGAGCAGACCTGCTGGATAAACCATTCATTTTCGAAAGTACTTTCTTCATGTTTTCCTGAGCATTGTGCGATTCTCCTGCATATCTGGCAGAGTAAACTCCGGGTTCGCCATTTAATGCGTCAATCTCCAGGCCGGTGTCGTCTGCAAAACAATCAACGCCGAATTTATTGTAAATGTATTCAGCTTTTAATAGTGCGTTACCTTCTAATGTGTCGGCAGTTTCAGGAATGTCGTCAAAGCAATTGAGTTCGCTCAGGCTAATGATTTTATAGTCAGGCTCGAGCATTGCCCGTACTTCGTCTAGTTTATGTGTGTTATTGGTGGCAAATACCAATTGTTTCATTTGTTTATATATTGAAATGTAATGTATGCAAAGATAATTATTTTTGCCAATTGATTGTTGGGAAGTGATAGTTTGTTGGCAGCTTATTTCGTCATTTTAATTGTGACATTTTTCTTAGCTATGCCTTTGAATGTTGCTGAGTTAGGATTTTTCTCCCAGTCGGATGTTGCAAAAATAACATCCATAGAAAATAGCTTGTAAATACCGCCGTTTTCATTTCCATCAATGTCGGTGGCGGTTATTGTTACTGGTTTATCGGTTGCAGAATAGAAATCTGTAAACTGAAAACTGAATTTACCTTGAATGTCTGAATAGCAGGTGTCGGGTAGCAAAAGCTGATATCCAGTTCTCACGACTCTTATATTCGAAATTGGCAAGGAGGTCTGTTTGTCCAAAATAGTTCCTGTGATAGAATATTGTGCCAAATTCTCTTCTTCTTTGCTACAAGCACTAAGAACTGTAATCAGGATAAGCAGAGCGGTGATAACTGGTTTAGATGTATTCATAACTGCATATTGTATATGAGAAGCAGATTCTTTGATTTTCAATTACAAAGATACAATTAGTTTTTGACATTAACGTTTAAAGTGTGTTTGAAATTTAACTCAGTTTGTAATGTCCATGGGTGAAACTCAAATCTTTTTGTATTTTTGCAATAAATCCATCTTAAATATTGATGATGATATGAAGAAGTGTAGGATAATTTTGGTCGTTTTGTGGCTGAGCCTGCAGGTGAATGCCCAGCAAAGTGAGGACGGAAAATTGCTGCTAACCACTCATAATACGATTACAGGGATAGGGGTAGTCAGAGTGCTTGATCCTTATTTGTCGCCGTTGTATTACAGTGGTTTGGGTGTGAATCATCGAATTGAATCTGCGCGTTTCTTTTCGCCGACGAACCTGAAACTGTCTATGCAGAGTCAGCTAAATTACGCAGTGAATCTGTTGTCGAATCCTACAGGTTCCAGCGCAATGTTATATGCGGGAGTGAATTATGGTTGGGGCGCAAATTATCATTTTAAGCCGGCCAACCATTTTCGAATTATGGCAGGTGGGCTTTGGGATGTTGATTTTGCGCTTAAAGAAGTGCCACGGAATCAAAATAATCCTTTTAATATGGATTTGGCAACCAATCTTAATTTAACCGGACAGTTTATTTACGATTGGCCATTAAAAAAACGGACATTGAAACTAAGAGCCATCTATCAAACACCGTTTTTGGGATGTATGTATGTGCCATACGAAGGCGCATCCTATTATGAAATGTTTCAATTAGGTGATATGAGCAATACTTTTCATTTTAGCTCTTTTCATAATCGGCAGGGGCTGAAGCAGCAATACACAGTTGATGTGCCTCTTCGGAATATGACCTGGAAATTTGGATTGAAAGTGCTAAATTTGAAATACAAAGCTAACGGACTGACGTTTGTGCAAAATGAAACTAGTTTGGTGATTGGAACGACCTTTGACTTTGTGAGATTTTCGGGGAGAGTGAAACGCGCTCCGGCAAACTTTATTGATGTAAACCAATAAGATATTGATTATGAGTAAATGTTTTCGTGTGTTGCTGGTGCTGCCTATTTTTCTGATTTCGTGTATCGAGGATCCGGTGAGCTACAACAATACCTATAAAGGCAATTTTGAAGCATTGTGGAATACCATTGATACGAGGTATTGTTATCTGGATTACAAGCATATTAACTGGGATTCTATTCATACAGCTTACAGGCCGAGGGTGGATACAGTATCTTCAGAAATCTCATTTTTTAAGTTGATGGGGAAAATGCTGGGCGAATTGAAAGATGGGCATGTGAATTTGTATTCCGATTTCGATAAGAGTCGATATTGGAAATGGTTTACTGATTATCCGTCTAATTTTAGCTCAAATACAATATTTGATACGCGTTATTTAGGCGATGATTATCAGATTGCCGGAGGTTTCAGGTACAAAGCAATTGCCAACGGAGCGGTGGGGTATATGTATTACGGTGATTTCTCGAATGAGTTTTCGGACACGAATATTGCTTATATATTCAAGTCTTTTTCTAATTGCAAGGGGTTGATTATCGATGTGAGGGATAATGGAGGCGGATATTTGAGTTCGGCAGAGCAGCTGGCATCTTATTTTTTTGAAAACAGTACGCTGACAGGCTTTATGGCTCATAAAACAGGAAACGGGCATTCTCAGTTCTCCACTCCGATTGAGGTGAAAACACCGGCGCATGCTACTGTGAAGTGGAAGCGTCCGGTAATCATTCTTACGAACAGGATGTCGTATAGCGCTACCAATAATTTTGTGGTCAGGATGAAAAAAGCTCCCAATGCCACGATTGTTGGTGATAAAACCGGTGGTGGGGGCGGTATGCCTCTATCCAGCGAATTGCCAAATGGTTGGTTGGTTCGGTTTTCAGCATGTCCGATGTTTGATGCAGATATGCAGCATACCGAATGGGGTATAGATCCGGATGTGAAAGTAAATATGGATCCAATAGATGAAGCGAAAGGGTATGATACCATCATTGAAAAAGCAGTTTCGATAATAAATCAATAAATAGAAAAACTTCAGTAATGCAAAAACTGAAAATAACAGAGATGAACCGCCTTTCGGTGGATGAATTTAAGGAGCAAAAGAAATCTCCTTTTGTAGTAGTGTTGGATAACGTTAGAAGCTTACATAATGTAGGCTCTGTGTTTCGCACAGCGGATGCTTTCCTGGTTGAGGCGGTTTATTTATGTGGAATAACGAGCACTCCGCCTCATGCAGAAATCCATAAAACGGCTCTGGGAGCCGAAAATACCGTTGAGTGGAGGTATTATGAGGATACACATCAGTTGGTAAACGAACTTCGTAATGCGGGATATACAATATTTGCTATCGAGCAGGCAAAAGGAAGTACGATGTTGACGGACTTGAACCTGGATAATTCGAAAAAGTATGCTGTGGTGCTTGGTAATGAGGTGAAAGGAGTGCAGCAATCGGTGGTGGACATCTGTGATGGCTGTATTGAAATTCCTCAGTTTGGTACGAAGCATTCGTTGAACGTGAGTGTGACAGGCGGTGTGATTATTTGGGAGTTTTTTAAAATGCTAAAGTGAGCTTAATGTTAGTTATAATATGTTCGATCCCCCTGGCCTTTTTGGAGCAGGGGGATCGAACATTTAGAGTGCTTTGTTTAGTTCCGGATAGACAATTCGTGAGTGGTAGAAACTTTTTAGTTTTTCCTTGAAAACACTTTTTACCGTTTCTACATCCTGGAATGTAATTGGTGCATCTTTGAATTGTCCGTCGGCAATTTGCGAGTCGATCATCGATTCTACCATATCGCTAATGCTCTGGTCCGAATATACTTCGAGGCTTCTCGAACGGGCTTCTACGGCATCGGCCATCATCAGAATAGCCGTCTCTTTGTTGTTGGGCAATGGCCCGGGGTAGGTGAATACGGCATCATTTGGTTTTAAATCGGGATGAGCGTTGCAGTAGGAATTATAGAAATATTTGGTTTTGCAAAACCCATGGTGAGTGCCAATAAAGTTGATGATCTGCTCCGGTAAATGAAACCTGCGTCCAATCTCTACACCATCAGTCACATGGTTGATTACAATCTGCGAAGCTACCTCGAAATCTATTTCGGTTAATGGATTTTTTCCACCAATCTGATTCTCGATGAAATACTCGGGGTGTTTCATTTTTCCAATGTCGTGGTATAAGGCGCCCGTACGAACCAACAAGCTATTTGCGTTGATTTTTTTTGCAGCCTCGGTAGCCAGACTCGATACCTGAAGCGAGTGTTGGAAAGTACCCGGGGCTCGTTCGGAGAATTCAAGCATCAGGTCGCTGTTGATGTTGGTGAGTTCAACCAGGGTAACGCTTGATACAAGATTAAATACTTTTTCGAAGATATAAATGAAGATATAGGCCATTAGCAGAAATACGCTACTGATGGCAAAATAGATCATGTATTCCCAGTTTACGCGATTGATATCTCCTTCGGACATGAATTCAAAGGCCAGATACATACCGGCATAGCAAAGAAAAATTACCGCTGCTGTTTGTACCAACTGCGAGCGTTGGGACATATCCTTGAGGGTAGATACTGCCGCCATACCGATTGCAATCTGAATCAATAGGAATTGAAATCCGTTGTCCACCATTAGTGAAATAATGAGAGTGGTGATCATGTGGGCAAACAATGCTGTGCGCGAATCGAAGAAAACACGAATTATGATCGGCAGCAACGCAAAAGGAATCATGTAGAAATTGAATGCATTCAGATTGATAGCAATGGAGGTCACACTTACAAGCATGATTTGCAGCAGTAGGATGAGAATTAAATTACTTTTGCTGTCATATAATCTGGCCCTGAACAGATAGATGTAAAGGAAAAGTAAGGCCATTAAACCAAATACCAGAACAATTTCACCAATGACCACCAGCGTCGTTTTTTGTAGCATATTTTTACGTTTGGCTGACTCTGCTTTTAGGGAACTCAGCATTTGATATCCTGAGGGAGTGACAATTTCGCCTGGCCCGATAATGCGTTCGCCCACCTGCACCATACCTGCTGTAAGCGAAAGGTTTTTTAGTATGTCTGATTTTGAAATGGCCGATGTTGAACTGTCGAACTTTAGATTTTCAATCAAAAATTGATTCAGATTTCCCGGTTTGAAGCCACCGGGCGCATTCGCAATAATGGTTTCGTAGGCTGTACGTGGAGTGTATAGGCTACTGACTGGTATTGTACCTGTAACTCTGTTGGGATAGATGCAGGTGATATTTTTGCGCTTTGATTTTATCAGATTATTGTACTCTTTTATCGAGATGATTCCTGTAGAATAGATACGTTTCAACATGTCGCGAGTATAGTTGATGTGAGCGATGCTCGCATTCATGTCTGATTGCCATGCTTTGGTTAGTTCGGCTATTTTCAGATCGCTAACGGTGGCGTCCAGCTTGTAGTAGGGGCTAAAATCTTTGAGTAATTCGCTTTTTTCGAGAGCTACCTGTTGGTCGCTTTTGTAAATCGGGAAGTCAAATGATGCGGTAATAAGTCCGTATGTCCATGGTTTGCCGACTTCAAACTGGTATTTGAATTTGTTTCCGTTGGGCATAAGGGCTACGGTGATGATAGCCACAAAAGTAAACATCGCAATACGTGTGATGTGGTGTTTTTGCTGTTCTGAAAACCTTATTTTCATCTGCGAATGAAGATTGAGTGTGTGTATTGTACCTGAAATGAAGTCGAAAAATACAAAAAAAATGGCGATTCTCCGTCAACTAATCAAACTTTCAGTATTTTTGCGGTTTAAGGTGTCTCCATATTGTCTATATATTAATTGTTATGACAGGAATAATTTCGATCCCACTTGTTCCATTGCGAAGCGAATCTCACGATACGAGCGAAATGATCACTCAGTTGCTTTTTGGTGAATGTGTGGATGTTTTGGAAGTTAAAGATAAATGGATGTATGTGTCCAACTGTGCTGATGGATATAAAGGCTGGGCCGACCGTAAGATGATTCATGTACTTAGCACTTCGCAAAGAGATGAAATCGCGGGAGCAAGCTCATTCTGTGTTCCCACTCCATATATTGTTGTCCAAAAATTATCGGGTGGTAATTTATTGTTGCCGGGAGGGAGCATGTTGTATCAATTGAAAGATGGTATATTTAGTTTTGCAGGAGAAAACTATGCCACTGAGACTTTACTATATCCTGTTGAACATGAAAAATCGGGCGAGCAGGTCTGCGAGTTGGCCTTGCAATATCTCAATGCCCCGTTTCTTTGGGGTGGCAAAAGTATATTAGGAATTGATTGCTCGGGATTGGTGCAAGTGGTTTTTTCGATGATAGACATAGTTTTGCCACGAGATGCCGAACAGCAAATTGAGCATGGGACGGTGATCGATTTTTTATCGGAAGTACAACCGGGAGACCTGGCTTTTTTCGAAGATAATGACGGGGCTATTGTGCATGTTGGAATTATGCTGAATCATCGACAGGTATTACATGCCGCCGGCTGTGTGAAAATTGAAAATATGGATTATCAGGGAATAATATCCTCCCGAACAGGGGAATATACACATAAACTGCGTTTGGTAAAGCGCTTGTTCTGACTTTATTTTTACAGGTATTGAAATATAAAGGACTGTCTCGTAACGTTATCGAAACAGTCCTTTTCTTTTGAGCTAACTCAGAATTTGAAAATAAGCCCAATCGTTGGTAAAACAGTACCACTGCTTGTTTTGAACGTTCTTAAACCTTGTTTTGTAGCATCGCCGTTAGGATCCGGGATGATGTCGCCGTTGGTGTCCAGGTTTGTGTAGACTGGTTCGGACTGAGTTTTAAAACCATATACATTCTGAATATCGGCATACAAATTCATTACCCATTTTTTGAAATAAAATTCTTTATCTACACGGATGTCAAGTTGATGACTGGATGAAAGGCTCAAGCTATTGAATCGTTTGAAATCGGTATAGGCTTGTCGGGTAACATTCCACGCTGTACGATTGTAGGAAACTGAATCGATAGGCGAGTAGGGAGCGCCACCTACGAATCTCCAGCGCATGGCTACATTCCAGCTTTTGCCAAACTTGTAGCTGGCAGTAAGATTGACCATGTTGCGGGTGTCCCAAGCGGATCGATAATAGTTCAATCCTGTTGAATCACTGAACTCGCTGCGGAAAAGTGTGTAAGTAGCCGATAGATTCATGTTTTTCATCTCGATGATTTTTGCCAAAAACTCGATCCCATATGCTCGCCCTTTGCCTGTTGATACAATTTCTTCGTCGCCCACCTGCCCGTAGTTAGTGCCTTTGCTGGCAATGCTTATACCATCGGCAACTGAAACAGGATAATATTGGTAATGTTTGTAGAATCCCTCAACTGTGAGTCTTACTTTTTCGGCCGGGCGGTATTCTATACCCGCAATAGCCTGATTGGATGCCGTATATCTTAGTTTTTCGTTTTGATTCACAAGTGCTCCTGTCTTGTCTCTATAGCCTAAAGTGGTGTATGCTGGCTGCAATGTGTATCTCCCAAAATTAGCATTCAAGTCCAGGTTGTTGGTTATGGAGTAAGAGGCTGATAATCTGGGTGAAATTTGGTTCAATGGATTCATCATGTTGCTATTGTAGTCGTTTCCATTTACGTTTATTCCCAATGATAGGCGTAGCGATTCGTTCATTAGTTTTTTTGATGCCTGAACAAATGCCTGATAGCCAAATAAGTTGATGTCGGTATTGTAGAGCAATGTGTTCGTAGTGTTGTTGCTGTAAATCAACCTCTCGGTATGATTGGTGTAATGAGCGTATTTTAGTCCTGCACCAATCAGTAGTTTCACCGGAAGGTCAGGATAGCTGCGCTCAAAACGCAACTTGTTTTCAGCTTCGTCTGATTTGTAGTCGGATGTTTTTCCCTGATTTTCATCATTATTCAGATATTTGAAGTTGATATTTCGTAACATATTGCGACTCAGTACCCAGGTGTCGAAATGAGTTTCGGCATAATGTTTATACACAGTCCCCACCGTATAGTTCCATTGTTTGTAAGTAGGCAGGTATGATAGAATATATGATTGTGATTCGGTTGGGTTTTTAATTCCTGTGTTAAGCGTCATGTCATCGATAGCACCAATTCCAATGAATGATATTTCGTTTTTCTTGTTGATCTGATATTTGTATTTCAGCTGAAAGTCGTTGTAAGTGGGTAAAAAAGGTAAGCCCAATGCCGAAAAAAGAAATTGTAGATAGGACTGGCGTGCAGAAACGATGAATGTAGATTTGGAGTTGATCGGTCCATCGATTGTAAGCGCAGCATCTGACGCACCCACCGAGAGTTTGGTGTGTATTTTGTCCTGACTTCCATCTTTTTGCTTAATCTCCATTACCGAACTTAATGCATTGCCTCTGTTGGCAGGAAATGCTCCGGTATAGAAATTGATTTCACGTACAAAGTCGGGATTGATTACCCCCACTGCACCGCCCGATGATCCTTGAGTGGCAAAATGATTGATCACCGGTATTTCAATGCCATCCAGGTAGAAAACATTTTCGGACGGACCTCCACCTCTTACAATCAGGTCGTTGCGGTTAGGATCCGTGGCGCCTACGCCCGGCAACGACTGTACAACTTTAGATACATCACGGTTGGCGCCGGCACTTTTCTCAATTTCCTGCACACCAATGGATAATACGGATATCGGGCTTTCAATGCGCTTGAGATTTCTGTTTTGCCTAACAGTTACTTCTTGCAATGAAACTGAATTTTCGTTCATCGCAATGTCGATAAATGTGATTTGATTACCCTGCACCTGGATTTCGGATGATACCGTTCGTTCAAAACCTATCGACTGAACAACCAGACGTTTAAATCCGGGATCTACATTAGAGAATGTAAAGTTCCCATCAATATCCGTTTTGGTGCTGATGATGGTGCCTTCAATGAGTATGCCTGCAAACTCGACTGCTGCATTCGTTTTTGCATTATATACGCGCCCTTTTATTGTGCCTTTTTGCGAAAATATTGAAGTTGAAAGGCAAAGAGTTAATATGATCAATAGTAGTTGCTTCATAATATGAATTGAATAATAGTCTTGTTTCGTTCTAATAGTAACAAAAATAGTACGAAAAAGTTTTATGTTTACTTCTCGATTTGTTCTGAATTGTCAGTTTTGACCTTTGATGTAAATTTGAAAGTTGATGTTCAGTTGTGGAATTAAGATACATATGAGCTATATTTGCATAAAATATTTGTAACCCACATTCAATGTGGAGAATATATATATGTTTCAGTCTCTCTTGAAAATCAATATCTAAATAAAATGAAACTCATTCGAAATTTACTTCTCCTGATGATGTTACCGGTAGGTGTGCTGGCGCAAAAATCTAATATTCAAAAAGATTCACTCCCCAATAATGGTATCGAAAAGAAGAGTTCCTCTTTCTTTCGTGAACGTTATCAATACAACGATTTAGTACATTATCTGGATAATTTGAACGATTTCGTTACTTACGAATCCGAAACAACCGGACAGTTTAATATGCCTGATCCATTAATTTTTTCTATTGCAGGAAATTCATATCGTTGGAATAAATATTATTTAGATGGTTTTCGGTTGGATAGCAGGTTTAACTCAGGATCAAATAATTACATGCCTGATATGTATAATCATTCATTAAGTCTGGATTATTATAAATCGGTAATGAATTATTCTACTGACAAAGTAACTCCCAACTCGGCAGCTATTCGATACAACGTAGGTGGCTTGGGTGGAATTTCTCCGTATACCGAAGATATGGTGCGTTGGTTTCACAAAACAGCCTCCGATAGGCTTTACACACTTTACGATGGTAAGTATCCCTTGCCGGACTATCGGGCCAAAATGCGTGGCGCCGGAAGTTTATTCTTGAATTATGGTGTTGAGTCGAACGGAAGAAAGTACGCTCAGCAATTGTATGCTGATTTTGGAACGCGCATGCTGGTTGATTTTGATCAAAATGGGATTTCTGATTATTATCCTGAGAGTTTTTCGAAAGTGCAATTGAACGGAGAAATTCCAGTGATATTAGCCTCGTTGTTTGATAAAACGAACTATATCGCCAACTTTCAACAGCGAGATCATATGAACAACGAGTATTATTTTGGGAAAAGTGAAACCGCTAAAAATGATGAATACAATATTTCATTGTATGGAAGTCGTACAACGGAGGATATGAATTATACATCCGGTTTGACTTTTGGAACTAATGTTGTACGTCATAATAATCTCAATTTCAGTAGAAACCTAGTTGATCAGGATGGTGAGGGTTTCGAACCTTGGTATCCGGATGGGTCTACCACCGAGTTATCTCATGCCTTTAATTTCACTAAACATCTTACTTCGGCTATCGATCTGAATATTGATACCTACAACTCGTTGATGCACTTTAGTCCCAGTGCCTCAGTGTTTCATAATCAGCTTTATGTGCAAGGTACAGATAGCGCAGCTTCGAATCTTACGGCTTACAAATCACTTTATGTGTATGATTGGACTACACATGCTTTTACAAGCGGATTGCTGGAAAATACGGTTGGGTTGAAAACTCAAAAAGTACTTTCAAAAGGTGTTACAATGCGCGCCAGTGTTGATCTGACACTGGATGGAATGCTGATAGCTGATGGAAAATCGATGATTCGCCCTAACTGGCAGGGACAGTTGGCCTTTGATATACGTCCGGTAGAATGGGATTGGTTTGCGATGGAGCTGAATATCAGCAGGAATCGTGTGTCGTTCAATTATGATGATATTAAGTATTTATCCAGCGATTATTTGAATGC
>JBJOOU010000214.1:0-12513 GCA_046051105.1 Bacteroidota bacterium | reverse complement strand
GGATGAGGTGATGTTGGCCGGAATCAAATCCTACTTCGCAAGCCATTATCCGAATTTATCGACCAATTATGCATTGATTGGCGCCATTGACGATGCCGAAATACTTGACAAATACCTGGTGAATCATAAAATCAATGTATTGGCATTTAATACCCGAAGACGAAATATTTTTTCCCGACTCTTCAATCCGGGGCTGGTGTATAAAATGATCATGCATTCCGATACTCCGCTATTTGTAACACATGTATAAATAAAAAAATACCGACCGGAATTTTCCGATCGGTATTTTTTATTTGATTTCGTTGCTGATTTTCGAGGCAATTTCCTGCATTTCTTCAGGACTCAGTTTGAGTTTGGGATTTTTGAAATTCATATCCGACTCTGTGACCATGGGGATGAGGTGGATGTGAGCATGAGGCACCTCCAGTCCAATCACAGTAACGCCAACCCGTACGCAGTCCATAGTCTCTTTCTGGGCTTTTGCTATTTTCTTCGAAAATACAATCATTTCTGAAAGAAGATCATCATCCAGGTCGAAAAGATAATCTTCTTCTATCTTTGGTACCACCAGCGTATGACCTTTTGTCATTGGGCTGATATCCAAAAAAGCAAAGAACTTATCGTTTTCGGCTATCTTATAGCATGGTATCTCGCCAGCAATAATCCTACTGAAAATTGTAGCCATGTTTCTCTTTTTTTACAATGAGATTTCAACGATTTCGAATTCCATGATACCTGATGGTACTGAAACAGATGCCTTTTCTCCAACTTTTTTGCCAAGTAGTCCTTTTGCAATAGGAGTGGTAACCGAAAGTTTGCCCTCCTTCAGGTTGGCTTCACTTTCCGATACAATCATATAAGACATCAATTGATTGGTCTTGGTGTTTTTGATTTTTACGCGTGTGAGGATCTGTACTTCGTTAGTGTTGATCTTCGACTCGTCGATCATTCTTGCTGAAGCTACTGTCTCTTTTAGCAATGATATTTTTAGTTCAAGTAAGCCCTGAGCTTCTTTGGCTGCATCATATTCGGCATTTTCTGACAAATCACCCTTATCACGGGCTTCCGCAATTTGTTTTGAAATAGCAGGACGTTGTACTCTTTCCAGCTCATTTAGTTCATCAACAAGTTTTCTATAACCTTCGGCGGTCATATAAGTTACGGCCATAGCATTTTCTCCTTTTAGTTTAAAACGTATATAACAAAAAAGAATTCCGACATTAGCCGTCGGAACTCCTATTCTATTCTTTCTTATTTTATTAATTATCTACGCAAATATACAAGCTTTTTTTTACACCTGTATCAAAACTTATGTGTTTAATAGCATTTTTAATTGTATGTGTTGCGGGAAGAACAAAAACAGATTGATTAGTTTGGGGTTTTGCATGTACAGCGATACTTGATTCAATAGCATCTTGTACTATATAAAAAAACAATGGGTAACTTCACAGCCACCCATTGCACATTTTAACCTAAACCTTAACTATGAAAAATTTATCTGTTTGTTTACTCTGCAAAGTTGCATATAATTTTTCAATCACACAATACATGCAAATGAAAATACTAATTATTTTCTGATATTTTTTTGGATAGAGATCAATATTATTTCATAAATTATTCATTATTAATGCAATGTGTGAATTCTGAAATATGGTTAAAAACTGTAAAAATGTCCTATTTTCGTATTTTCATCAGAAAATGTACCTTTGTAGAACAATAATTTTATAATCAAATCAACTTTATGAGCGAAACAAAAGTTGCTTCAACGGACTCTAAATCCGCTTTGAACGACAAAAAACTATTCATGGAAACCTACGGGTGCCAAATGAACGTAGCAGATAGCGAGGTGGTTGCATCAATCATGGAAATGGATGGCTACGCATTGACCGAAGACTCCAAAAATGCAAACGCAATTTTTATCAATACCTGTTCTGTGCGCGACAATGCCGAACAACGGGTGATTGAACGACTGAAACACCTGCAGGCACAAAAACGTAAAAACAAGAAACTGATTGTAGGCGTGATTGGCTGTATGGCTGAACGTGTAAAGGAGGAGCTGATCACTGAACATGGCGTGGATATCGTGGTGGGGCCGGATGCTTATCTGGATATACCTAATCTTATTAATAGTGTTGAGCATGGCGAAAAAGCAATCAACGTAGAACTGTCAAAAACCGAAACTTATAAAGATGTACTGCCCACCCGTATAGGTGCTACAATCTCGGGATTCGTTTCAATTATGCGTGGTTGTGATAAGTTCTGTACATACTGTATTGTGCCTTACACCCGTGGGCGCGAGCGCAGCCGTGAACTGGAAAGTATTCTGAATGAAATCAAAGACCTTCAGGCCAAAAACTACAAAGAGGTGACTCTTTTAGGACAAACGGTAAATTCATATTGCTTTGAAAAGCCGGATGGAACTCAGGTGTTATTCCCTGAATTGCTTCGCATTATTGCCGAAATGGTTCCTGATATGCGCATCCGCTTTACATCACCTCATCCTATGGATATGACTGATGAAACATTGGAGGTGATTGCCAAATATCCTAATCTCTGTAGATTTATTCACCTACCTGTACAATCAGGAAGTAATAAAATTCTCAAGTTGATGAATCGTAAATACACCCGTGAGTGGTATCTGGATAGGGTAGCTGCTATGCGTCGTATCATTCCGGACATTTCCATAGGTACTGATATTTTCTGCGGATTTCACGATGAAACGGAAGAAGATCATCAACAATCATTGGATTTGATGCGTGAAGTGCAGTTCGATATGGCATATATGTTTAAGTATTCTGAACGCCCGGGTACTATTGCTGCTAAGCGACTGCCTGACAATGTGCCGGAAGATGTGAAAATTAGACGCCTTAATGAAATCATAGCCGTTCAAAATGAAGTGGCTCTGGAAAGTAATAAGAGAGATGTTGGTAAAACTTTTGAAGTAATGGTTGAAGGCTTTTCCAAACGTTCGAAAGAGCAGCTTTATGGACGTTCATCGCAAAATAAAGTAGTTATTTTCCCTCGCGAAGGTCGCAAAATCGGAGAGTTTATCAAAGTGAGGATTTTGAGCGCATCATCTGCTACGCTAATAGGCGAAGTTGTTGAATAGTTTTGTTTCTATAAATATGACAGTCCGGAGTTTCAAATACAACTCCGGACTGTTGTCGTATAAAGGCGGTATGATTCTTTTCTGTTTGTCTGTGGGGTGAACTTGCTTTTGGGATTGTTGGCCTCCGGTTTTAATAAGTGAGGAGACCGTTGGGAAACCGGAAATTTGTGGAATAGTCAATATTTACCCGATTATTTACCAATAAATGCACATCGTTCAATGTAGGGTGAACTACATTTGCTCATAATCTTTTGTCTAATTAAAAATCAAATTGTTATGAGAAAAATCTTTACTCTACTGTCTTTAATTTTTGTATGTGCCGTAACTTCATTTGCACAATTGACCTACACATTGAGTCCAACAACAGCTACGAGTGCTTCGGCAGCAGCTTCACCCTGGACATTTAGTAATGATTGTTCGGTGACGAATGCAAACAGTAAAACTTATTCTACCGGATCGATCACAACCCCGGTAACTTTTTCGGGAATTAAATTTTCGGCAGGAACACAGTATACCATCACTTTCCCATCCACTATTTCGCTGAAGAGCATTAGTTTTTATGGCTATGATAATTATTCAGGAAAGCGTTCTTATTTTTCGGAAATGAACGGAGTAGCGAGTACCGATACTACAATCAACTTTTTGACAGCTAAGACAATTACTGATGCAACAACATCACCAGTTACCACCGTAGCTGTTATGAGTACAGTTACTTACGATTATAGCAGTGCTCCGCTGTCGGTAAGTTCCTTTACTTTTACCCCTGCCGGAAATCAAATTGTAGTTACAGCCACTATTACTTATTCTGCTATCACTACCGGATTGGATGCAACAACTGCGGCGGATAGTAACAAGTCGGTGGATGTTTACTCGATAGATGGTCGACGGATTCGTACCAATATTACCCGTAAACTGGCCGTTGAAACATTAACTCCGGGTGTTTATGTTATTGATAAAAAGAAAGTCGTCGTTACCCGAAATACGGTTGAATTATAACCGCTATATAATCTGCGTTTTTTATTAATGAGAGAGTGTCTGCGGATGCTCTCTTTTTTTGTTCCTCTCCTGATGGCCTAAAGAGCAGGGCATTTATTATCTTTGCATGCTATTAAATAAAAAAGAAACACGATGAATATAAAATTAGGCGATACCGTACGTTTCCTCAATGCAATGGGCGGCGGAGTAGTTACAAAAATAGATGCAAAAAAAGGGTTGGTATATGTTGAAGATGCCGATGGATTTGAAATTCCTACCCTGGAGCGCGACTGTGTGGTGGTGCCCGTAGTGAATGAGAAAACCAACTTTCCTGTAAAAGATTTTTCGTCGAAACCAGCTGCTGCGGGTGCTCATCAACCTGTTCCTGTTGCGGTGGCAGCTCCCAAACCACAAGCGGTGGTAGAAACTGCCGAAGGTGATACGCTGAATGCGTTGCTGGCCTTCTTCCCTGTAGAAATTAAACAGCTGCAAACCACTCCTTACGACTGTTATCTGGTAAACGATAGCAACTATTTTTTGTATTACAACCTGATTAATGGCGAAGATGGCCAGATGAAAAGTGTGGCCAATGGGCTGATTGAACCCAATATGCAGGAGGAATTGTGCTCCATCACCAAAGAGCAGCTCAACAGTTGGGAGAGTCTGCGCGTACAGCTGATTCCTTTCAAACAAAACAAAGTTTACGCTCCTCAGGATGTGTTGGACGTGGAACTGAAAATAAATGTGGTGAAATTCTACAAGCTCCACAGTTTTACTGATAACGAATATTTCGATGAGCCTTGTATATTGATCGATTTGGTGGCAGAAAAAGAAAAATCAGCGCTGGCACATATCAGTCCTGAAGATATCAAGTCGGCTATGTACGATAAACAGGAACCTGCTAAACCCAAAGCTGTTCGTCGGGCTGAGCAACGCGTAGGCAATGTGTTGGAAGTCGATTTGCACATCAATGAGTTGGTAGATACCACTGCCGGCATGAGCAATGCGGATATGTTGCTTCTGCAAATGGATAAGTTTTATGCCATTTTGGAAGAATACAAAAATAAGAAAGGACAAAAGATTGTATTTATCCACGGAAAAGGCGAAGGTGTATTACGCAAAGAGATCGAAAAGCAACTGAAAACCCGCTACAAAACGCATTACTTTCAGGATGCTTCGTTCCGCGAATATGGTTTTGGAGCCACGATGGTGACCATTAAATAAATGAATGAAGGAGCAGGGTTTTTGATAATTCTGCTCTTATTTTTTCTCCAGCTCCAGCATTTTCTTCTTTAGTTCCAAACCCCATCGAAATCCACCCAATTCGCCATCGGTGCGTAGTACACGGTGGCACGGAATCAGAAACCCAATGGGATTAGCACCAATGGCAGTGCCAACAGCCCGTACCGCTTTGGGGTTGCCAATTTGTTCGGCAATGGCGGCGTAAGTGGTGGTCTTTCCTTTTGGAATGGTTCGTAGTGCTTCCCATACCTGCATTTGAAAGGGAGTACCCTGTGGTTTCAACGAATAACCAGGGTCGTCGTCCTGTATACGGTTGACGAATAACTGAGCACCGGAGTCGTAGCGTGCAAACTGAGTTTTTGGGAGGCGGTGCTGCAAATCGGCTATCGCTGCCTCTTCGGAGGAAATAAATAAAAGGGAATAAATGTCCGATTCGTCGAAGGCTAACCAGCATTCGCCGAAAACACTGTCGGCCTTGCCGAACATCAGCCTTTCAGGAGCGTTATTTTTCATATCTTTGGCACCGTTATTTGATTTCCGGCGGTGGCAAATGTAGAAATAAAAATACATATTTCAGCCCACAGGATGGATAAAAATAAATCAACTTTAGTGAATGTTTTCTGGTTCCGGCGTGATCTTCGGATCACCGATAATCGGGGACTTTTTCAGGCTCTGGTGTCGGATGTTGCGGTGTTGCCGGTATTCATTTTCGATACAGAAATACTCAGCCAACTGGACGATAAAGCCGACAAACGTGTCGACTTTATACAGCAGGCTCTATCAGAACTCGATAGAGAGTTGAAGATGCGCGGAAGTTCGTTGTTGGTAAAATACGGAAAGCCGCTGGAAGTGTTCGATGAGTTACTTTCGGAATACGCAGTTTCGGCAGTGTACGCCAATCGTGATTACGAGCCTCAGGCCATTCGTCGCGACGAGGAGGTAAAAGCCTTACTTCTTCAAAAGGGGATTGTATTTCATACATTTAAAGATCAGGTAATTTTTGAATTCAATGAAGTGCTGAAAAGTGATGGAAAGCCTTACACGGTTTACACGCCTTACTCCCGACAATGGAAATTGCGATTGACGGAAAAGGATTATGCCGGAGTCGCTTCGGAAAATACAGGAAAATTCCTGTTGCTGAATGCATTTGTGCCGTCATTAACCGATATTGGCTTTCAGAAAACATCTGTAGTTTTTACAGCGCCGACGGTGGATGAGGGAATTATCCGCAACTATGATCAGCAGCGGGATTTCCCGGCAATCAACGGTACATCGGCATTGAGCGTGCATTTGCGCTTTGGTACCATTAGCATTCGGAGTCTGGTAAAACTGGCATTGAATACAAACGAAGTTTGGCTAAATGAGCTGATCTGGCGGGAGTTTTTTATGAGTATTCTGGCGCATTTTCCACAGGTGGTACATCAGGCATTTAAGCCGAAGTACGATGAAATACGCTGGCGAAACAACGAAGCGGAGTTCGAGCGCTGGTGTAGCGGGCGAACGGGTTATCCGATGGTGGATGCTGGTATGCGCGAACTGAATGAAACAGGTTTGATGCACAACCGGGTGCGCATGGTGGTGGCTAGCTTCCTTGCCAAACATTTGCTGATCGATTGGCGGTGGGGCGAAGCTTATTTTGCCAAGAAGCTGCTCGATTACGATCTTTCTGCCAACAACGGAAACTGGCAATGGGCGGCAGGTTGCGGTTGTGATGCAGCACCTTATTTCAGAGTTTTCAACCCTACGGAGCAAGCCCGCAAGTTTGATCCGGAACTAATATATATATGTCGGTGGGTGCCAGAGCTGGATAGTTTTGATTACCCAGAACCGATGGTTGAACATACATTTGCCCGACAGCGGGCGCTAAACACATTTAAAGCTGCATTAGACGAAAATTATGTTGATGACTAAGATTCAAAGCAATAATTAAAATAATGTAGTATGATTCGTAATTTTTTTGTTTTATGTCTGATTGTTTCAGGCACTTTAATGACCTCATTGGGTGCACAAACCAATGTGGTGAAATGGCAGCCGTTGCCTATCAGTATTGATGGAATTGCTGATGACTGGGGAGCGTCCATCCGCTTCTTTAATTCGGAGGCTCGTATTCATTACGAATTCCGGAATGATGATAAAAATGTATACATCATTCTGAAAACAAATGATGAACAGGTAAAGCGCCAGTTGCTGATGGCTGGTATGAAACTGAAATTTAAAGTGAAAACCGATCCTAAAACCTATGCGTCGATCAATTTTCCTTCGATGATAGAAGGGCGCAAGCCGATGCCTCCCGGAGTAAAAGATGGGAAGCAAGGTATGGGTAAAGGAGCTCCAAAGGTCCAAACTCAGCAAAATGATCAGGAGATGCCCATGGATGAGGATATGGGTATGTTGCCTGAAATGAACCATAAAGATACTTTGCAGACCGAAGGCTTTCAGTTTGCCGATAAAATCATTTCTGACAATATCTTTCCCGGACAAATCTGTTTTGCTAAAACGAAAGATATGCGCGCTAAGGATATGGTGTACGAATTGGCAATTCCTATTCGTGAGTTTGCAGGCAAAGATTATGAGTTGTCAAGCCTTTCGGATGTGCAGTTTCAGGTACAAATCATTGTCAACTCAATGTCATCGTCTTCGTCTGGTGGACGTGGAGGAATGTCTGGCCGCATGAGTGGTGGTATGGGCGGCCCCGGCGGTGGTATGGGTGGCGGCATGGGCGGTCCTGGTGGTGGCAGGGGGGGTGGCCCCGGCGGCGATATGGGTGGCGGAGGCCCTGGTGGTGATATGGGCGGTGGACCGGAAGGCGGAATGAACGAAGGTTCGTCAATGACCCGCAAAACCATCAATGCACAATTCTATTTAGCTGTAAAACCTCAATAAATAAGCAGGGATTTCTCGTAAAAAAGAAATCCCTGTTTTGTGTTTGCACCGACGGAAAAATGATTACATTTGCCGGATATTAATTCCATTTCTAGCATGAAACGAGCATTTAAACAGGCCTTTAAACCATAAGATCATGTTCGTTGCGAGTTCCATGCGACAAATATATAAAAATAAATATGTACGCATGAAAAAAGAATATTCCCTGGAGGAATTGCTGCATAAAGCTGCTTCTTTTTGCTCCATTTCAGAGCATTGTGTGTCCGAGGTTGAGGATAAACTTTCGGCCTGGGGAGTCAGTGTTGAGGCGAAAAATCAGATTGTTGATCGCCTTTTATCGGAGGATTTTATCAACGAAAAGCGCTATTGCAATTTCTATGTGAAAGATAAATTCCGGTTTAATAAATGGGGAAAAATAAAGATTTCGTATGCCTTGAAGCAAAAAGGGTTGAGTGCTGATCTGATTTCGGAAGCACTGGATGCTATAGACGAAGGCGAATACGACGAGATGTTAGCTTCTATTTTAAAGTCGAAGCTTGCCGGGCTGAAATATGAATTTGAATACGAAAGACAGGGGAAGCTGTTTCGTTTTGCACAAAGTCGTGGCTTCGAAAGCCAGGCGATAAGTCGTGTGCTACGAACTTTACTAACTACATCATTGATTGAAACGGATGAATTCTGATAAAAAACCACAACTACTTACCGAACGATATACTCCTCTCGAAGAAAAATATAATACACTTACACATGTCCTGGGGATTGTATTTGGTGTGATAGCAGGTCTGGTGATTATTCCTGCGGTTATACGCTCGGGCAATGTTTGGGGTGTTTGCAGTTCAATTGTGTACGTTGTATTTATGACATTTTCTTATGTTACTTCCACTTTGTATCATCATAATAAGGTGGAAAAAACAAAAAGCTTGCTCCGTAAATTCGATCATGCAGCTATTTATCTGAGTATTGCAGGTACTTATACGCCTTTTACGCTGGTTGTTTTGCGCAATGAGGGTTATTGGGGCTGGTCGTTGTTTGCAGTGATATGGATTGCTGCAGTTGCTGGTGTGCTTCTGAGTTTTTATAACCTGAAGAATGCAAGCAAATTAGAATTGATCTGCTACATTGCCATGGGGTGGGTGGTCGTATTTGCATTTAAACCACTGATTGATGTGCTTTCAGCGAGTGGGTCGATGAATGTATTTTGGTGGCTCCTGGCTGGTGGTGTGTTTTATACGGTTGGTGCTGTGCTGTATTCATTCAAGAAAATACCATACCTGCATGCAATTTGGCATCTGATGGTGTTGGGTGGCGGTATTTGTCATGCCATTTCGGTAGGTCTGATTAAAATGTAGAGGGAGGCTTAGGCGATAAACCCACCTCCCAGAATTCTTCCGTTGCGATAAAATACCGCTGATTGTCCCGGAGCAATTGCCTCCAGTGGTTCTGCTAAAACTACTTTTGCGGTTTCGCCCTCTTCGAAAATCACTTTGCAAAGTGTGTTTTGTTTTCTGTATCTTATCCGGCAATAAATATCGTATTGATCAGTAAATAACTTTTGGTCTACGATGTTCAGTGAGTGAATGGAGAATTCGCTTTTGTACAGTGATGATAATGGGGATAAAACAACCTCGTTGGTGTCGACATTTATTTCCTTTACAAAAACCTTTCGATTCAGATAAATCAGTCCGCGGCGTTGCCCAATGGTATAGAGTGGATATCCGTCGTGCTTGCCAAGTGTTTTTCCATCTTCGTCTACGAAATTGCCGGGATAAATGTACTTCTCGGGCTTGTCAAGCAATGATTTCAAAAACGGACGGTAATCTCCTGCACAAAAGCAGGCGCCCAGGCTGTCTTTTTTTTCTGACACATAGGTAAATCCTCTTTCGGCCGCCATTTTTCGCACATCTGTTTTGTGGAAATCTCCAAGTGGAAACACGATTCGGGATAACTGTTGCTGCGTAAGCCCCCACAGAAAAAACGACTGATCTTTGTCGGGATCAACACCTTCTGTGACGAAATGTCGCCCAGAATCCTCGGTTATCTTCACATAGTGTCCCATGGCAACTTTTTCGCAGCCCAACCGATCGGCTTCTTCCAGAATCAATTTCCATTTAAGCTCATTGTTGCATTTTACGCAGGGAAATGGCGTACGGCCGCTAAGGTATTCGTTCGCAAAATAGCCGACGATTTTTTCGCGAAAAACTGAACGTGCGTCGTACACTACATGTCGAATGCCGAGTCGTTCGGCTAGCTGTTGGGCATCTCTGAGGTGATGGTTTTCTCCTTCTTCCCAAAAACGAAACGTGATGCCGATGACATCATAGCCTTGCTCTAACAAAAGAATGGCAGCAACCGAACTGTCGGTGCCGCCACTCATGCCTAGTAATATTCGTTTATCCATTGATTTTAGTACCTCTCAGAGGTTCAATGTGCTATAATCGGATTTGTTTCTTGAAAAATATAATCAGGAGGATGATTAAAATGGTAAATCACTTCCTTCACCAGCTGCCGGAGCAATGTCAAATGACGCTGGCGCACCCATTGGAGCCGGAGCTGCGTTGATGGCGCTTTTCTCTACTTTCCAGGCGCGCACAGTGGTGTACCAACGTCCGTTGTATTCGCGACTTTCCACGTCGAAACTAACATTTACCTGGTCGTCAATAGACATTGGGAATTGATCGATTTTGTCGCCAAATAAGTTGAAACATACTTTTTTAGGGTATTGATCGGCTGTTTCGAGTACATAATCCTGTGAACGCCATGTCCCGTTTTTTCCCTGGCCAGTTGCCATAGGTAGTACGGCAATGATTTTTCCTGAAATTTCCATTATTCTAGTTCGTTATAAATTATTTTAGAAGGACAAAGATAATCAAGAAAACTGAAGTAAGTATGACTTCTTTTCTGTTTTATTGAATCTAATTGCAGCTAATTTAGTCTATGGTTTTTCTTGTGAGGAAGTTACGCTTTTTTGAATTTCCATTTGTTTGTCTGAACATAACTTATTCCCTGCTTGTTTCTAAATAATGTAAACTATTTAAATCGACAGGATATGAAAAAAAACATGGGCTCAACGGATACTCTCATCCGTTTGTTGGTGGCAATTGGTTTAATTGCATTGTATTACACCAATGTTTTAAAAGATGAATATGGAATCATTGCTCTTGTAGTGGCTTTGGTATTTACGCTGACCAGTTTGTTGGGTTATTGTCCTCTTTATTCTGTTTTTGGAATAAAAACCTGTAAGAACAAAGAATAGGATTTTGTGGTAAAAATGATTTGCAGAGCCGTTGGCGTGAAACTCACGTAGACGGCTTTTTTTGTAGGGCTCTTTGACTCGCAGGGTGGAATTTCTGCGCTAATCCTTCTCTTTACGATGTTCTACGGCCTTTTTTCAGTATGTGGTTCGTATTTTGGTGAATAGTTGCGATTTGTAATCTCCAGATTGCAATAATAAAAAAAGTGTAATTAATCGCTTGACCTTCTTTGTCAGTTGGATAGAAAGTAGTACTTTTGTGCCGTAAAATTTGAAACTCAATTTTTAAAACAATATATCAAAATGATTAAAGTAGGTATCAATGGTTTTGGCCGTATCGGACGTTTGGTTTTCCGTGCAGCTCAAGAAAGAAACGACGTACAGATCGTTGCAGTTAACGACCCATTTTTGGATCTTGATTATCTGATTTACATGTTGCAGTATGACACTGTACACGGTAAATTTACAGGAACTGCAGAAAACAAAGATGGCAAATTGTTTATCAACGGTAAAGAAGTAGCTTTCTTTGCAGAAAAAGATCCAGCTAACATTGGTTGGGGTGCTGCAGGTGCTGAATACGTTGTTGAATCAACTGGTGTTTTCACTACTATCGATAAAGCAAAAGCTCACTTGGCTGGCGGTGCTAAAAAAGTAGTTATCTCTGCTCCATCTAACGATGCTCCTATGTTCGTTTGTGGTGTAAACTTGGATTCTTACACTGCTGATATGGATATCGTATCTAACGCTTCTTGTACTACTAACTGTTTGGCTCCTCTTGCTAAAGTTATCAACGATAACTTCGGTATTGTAGAAGGTTTGATGACAACTGTACACGCTGCTACAAATACTCAAAAAACTGTAGATGCTCCTTCTGCTAAAGACTGGAGAGGTGGTCGTTCAATCCTGAACAACATCATCCCATCTTCAACTGGTGCTGCTAAAGCTGTAGGTAAAGTAATTCCTGCTCTTAACGGTAAACTAACAGGTATGTCAATGCGCGTTCCTACTTTGGACGTTTCTGTAGTTGACTTAACTGTAAACTTAGCAAAACCTG
>JBJOOU010000213.1:0-5419 GCA_046051105.1 Bacteroidota bacterium | reverse complement strand
GTGATTTATTACCAAACACCTATTGAAACCTACTTAGGCAAGTTGATGTCAGATCAATATGAACCCGAGTGGTACAACGCCTATTGTGCAAATATGAATGCTGATCGTTTTAAAAGTAACCCACAAGAGGTGCTGAAATACCTTCATAAAAGTATTAATTTAACTGATTCAGATAAAGTCAACATCATAAAACACCCTAACAACAATTCTTTTATGGTGCCATATTCCTACTTTTTTGGAGAAGTTCAGGTAACACATAAAGCAACAGGTGAAAAGATTATAATTGTATTCGGGAAAGACAATGAAACGCGACTCAATGATTTCAGCCTTAAACTCCCGGAAAAAAAGAACAACCCAATAGAAAAACTTGACTCTATCAGGATGCAAGCAATTAGTTGGGATCTCTATATTAAACAGAATGGAGTGGTTAAGCTCGCAAATTCGAGATATGTTGACAGTCTTGTATCGAACAATTCTGAATATTTTGTTAAGTCAAATTTGGACGATTTCAAGAATATGCTTTATCGAAGTAAAAGCTACAGAGTGAGCAGTCGCGAAAATGGCAAACGAAAGTTTGGTACTATGGAAAAAGGGGCAAAAGGTTTTGTAAGAAAAGAAGAAAGCGATAAGCCATAAATAAAAAGAGGCGTAGCCATCTAATAAAAAGGTGGCTAGGTTTTCTGTTTTTTAGTTATCTAAAAACAAGATGCATGTATATCTAAATTGTATTTACAGAAATATAATGCTCATATACATTTAATAAGAATCCACAAAAATCCAATACATTCATGAAAACAACCAGTACTAAAATTTACAGCTTATTGATTGTCATTTTTTGTTTGAATGCTGTGCTTATACATGCTCAACAATTCGTCAAAATGCGCCAGCGCAAATCGGTAACCATTGACTCAATTCAAGACTTAAGGATTGATAAAGCTATTTTTTATAGAGATCCGATTTGTATGGAATATAGTTTCTTGACGGACACAACCTATATTCCACAGTGGTATGATGCATTCTGTGCATTTTGCAATGTTGAACATTTTAGAAATTACCCCTCAGACGCATTGAAGTATTATCACTCACAAGCTGGAGCTTCCGAATCAATGCTTAGAGATTTTTATAACAAAGTAGTTCAAGCCGGTGGCACCAAGAAATATCAAATAAAATCTCCCTACAAATATATTTTCGGTGAACTTCAAATGACATTAGTAAAATCGGGAGAGAAAGTTGTGTTAATTTTCGGTGCTGACTCTAATGTTGAACTTAAGAATCTCAGATTCAATCAGCCGACTAGAAAAAATATCAACAATGAAAAAACGGACTCAATAAACAATCCTTCGACCTCCATCTTTGCATTCATGGAGGAAGATGGCGTATTAAAAGTACCTGATCAAATGCACGTAATCAACGATTTAATATTAAATGGTGGTCAATACTTCATTGGTGGTGATTTGGCAGCTATTAAAGATATTATGTATCGTGCCAATATATACGTACAAAGTGAAATCGAAAATGGAAAACGTATCTTCAAAACAATGAAAAAAGGCAATAGCGGTCATCAAAAGATCAAAGAAAGCGATAAGCCATAAATAAAAAGAGTCGTAGCCATCTAATAAAAAGGTAGCTACAAATTCTGTTTTTTGAATGTCCAAAACAAAACGCATAGATCTCTAAATTGTATTTACAGAAGCGTGATGGTTAAACACTTTTTCTTTTATCTTTGAATTTCAATAAATACAATTTTTATGGAAACCAACCCTGCATATTATCAACTATCTTCAAAAGTGCAATTGGAAGAAATCAATGAGCACCAAATTGCCATCCGAAAAGTGATCAAAAGTCGTATTATTCAGAAAGATGCAATTAAAATTGTAGAAATGGCACGACAAATTCAGCAGGTAGACTCACAGTTGAAGGTTTCGCTTATTTGTTCACGAAATATCTGTTCCAAATCCATTGATTTGCTGGCCAAAGAAGGGATCGGCATTTGTTACGTGGAATAACTCATAGTAACGCGAATCAAGCTGATGGAACGGATTTACGCAGACAAAACACATACTGATCTGATTCTGATTTTTTCGACACGTCGAAACGGATGTATTTAGCCTGGTAGATCAGCTGTTTTCGCAGAAAACACCATCCGAATATTAATCCGTTTGAATTAGCTATATCCGCATCATCCGCGTTCCTATTTCGCTATTCATAAAATCAAAAATACAAACCTTTTCCGCCTTTGCACTGTTTTAGGGTATTAAACTCTAAAACAATGACAACAAACAATCCACTACATACCAACGCCCTGATTCACGAAAGCAGTCCTTACCTGTTGCAACACGCACACAACCCTGTAGACTGGTACCCCTGGGGCGAAGAGGCTTTGCAGAAAGCCCGTCAGGAAAACAAACTTTTGCTTATCAGCGTGGGCTATGCGGCCTGCCATTGGTGCCATGTGATGGAGCACGAAAGCTTCGAAGACACGGAAGTGGCTGCCTTTATGAATCGTCATTTTGTGTGCATCAAAGTGGACCGCGAGGAACGGCCGGATATCGATCAGGTGTACATGAATGCGGTGCAGGTGCTTACCGGGCAGGGCGGCTGGCCCCTTAATTGTGTGGCGTTGCCCGATGGCCGACCGGTGTATGGCGGCACTTACTTCCCTAAAATGCAATGGCTGAGCTTTCTGACGCAGATTATCAACTTCGTAAATGAGAACAAAGAGCGGGCTACAGCGCATATAAATGCTTTAACGGAAGCCATTCGCAAGTCGGAACACGAAGATATGGAGGCCGGTGAAGCACATTTTACGTTGGAAGAGCTAGACCAAACTTTTGAAAACTGGCGCTCGTCGCTCGACTTTGTGCTGGGCGGGCACAAGCGGGCGCCCAAGTTTCCGCTCCCTGTAGGCTATGAATTCTTGCTCCATTATCATCAACTTACCGGCAACGCCGAGGCTTTAAAAGCCACCCTGGTAACGCTCAACGAAATGGCGCGGGGTGGCATTTACGATCAGGTAGGGGGCGGATTTGCCCGCTACTCGGTGGATGAAGTTTGGAAAGTGCCTCACTTCGAAAAAATGCTGTATGACAATGCACAATTGGTAAGTTTGTACAGCCATGCCTATCAACTTTCGAAAAACGATTATTACCAACAAATTATCGAAGAAACGCTGGCCTTTGCTGAGCGGGAGCTTTGTTCGCCCGAAGGAGCCTATTATGCCTCGCTGGATGCCGATAGCGAAGGCGTGGAGGGGAAGTTTTATATCTGGTCATACGAGGAGCTGTTGAAGCTTCCTTTGGCTCATCCTCTGGCCGTGGCTGAATACTTCTCGGCAACGCCCGAAGGTAATTGGGAACACGGACTCAACATTTTGCACGTCACATCTTCCCTCAGTGGTATTGCCCGCAAACATCAGCTTTCGGAAATGGGGTTGTATCAGGAAATAGAAAAGGCGAAAGCGCTTTTACTGAAACTAAGGGAAGACCGTATTCGCCCGGGACTGGACGACAAAGTACTGACAGCCTGGAATGCACTGATGGCGCGTGGTTACGTCGATGCTTATCTGGCTTTGGGAGACGAACAGTATTTAAAAATTGCAGAGCGAAACATGCAGTTTTTACTTACGAAACTGCGAAGACCGGACGGTGGCCTGTATCGAAACTACAAAAACAGCAAAGCTACCATCAATGCTTTTCTGGACGATTATGCATTTTCTATCAGTGCATTGTTGAGCTTATATCAGGCTACTTTCAACGAAGATTATTTACAACAGGCCTTCAAACTGATGGAATATGTGCTCGAAAATTTCTACGATCATGCGTCAGGAATGTTCTTTTATACTTCCTCGCAGGATGCTCCATTGGTCGCCCGTAAGACGGAAACAATGGACAATGTGATTCCTGCTTCTAATTCCGAAATGGCGTTGAATTTGTACAAGTTAGGCTATTATTTCTCAAGAAATGATTTCGCAGAAATGGCCAGCGAAATGGCAGCTATGGTGAAAGAAAATGCCATACGTTCCGGAGCTTATTTTGCCAACTGGAGCCGTCTTATAACCTGGTTGGCGAGTGCGCCATTCGAAGTAAGCATTTGCGGACCCGATGCGGAAATATTCCGAAAAGAGTTGAGTAAACACTATCTTCCTCAGGTGCTATTATCGGGCAGTGCTCAGCCTTCAGAGTTAGAGATTCTGCAAGCTAAGTTCGATCCAGAGAAAACAGCTATCTATATTTGCAGGGATAAAAACTGTTCGGCGCCGGTTTACAGCGTGGCAGAGGCGTTGAAGATTTTTGCAATATAATGAAAAGAGTAGGAGAGGGCGGTTACCTTTTCCTACTCTTTTATAAGCTGTTTTTGTGTGAAGAATTATTTCACCAATAGGATATATTCCTTAAGTATTGATAGCGAATAATCACCGGCATGTTGGTTCACAAAGCCTATCGCAGAAATATGGGCTTCTTCATCAGCTGAATCTGAAATAACACGTACCACCACGAGAGGCACTTCGTAGTCGTCGCACACCTGTGCCACAGCCGCTCCTTCCATTTCGGCACATACCACCGATGGTAGGTTTTTGCTGAGAGCCAATTTCATGTCGCTGCTCGAGATAAACAAGTCGCCACTGGCAATATCACCTGTAAGGAGCTTTACATTGGGAATATTTTGCTCTGTCAGTTCTTTGCGGAACTCTTTGTTGTTGATCAGAAAATTGTGAACCGCCTGCGCCATAATGTCGACGTTTTGCTGGGGTGTTTCGAAGGATGTTTTGCCGGTAAGCGGTATTTCGAAGCGACGCATCAACGGACGTGCATCCATATCGTGCTGATACAATCGTTGTCCAATCACCACATCGCCCACGTTGAGCTCAGGCGAGATAGCTCCGGCCACTCCCGTGAATACAATGCGATCGACATTAAACTCTAAAATCATATGCGTAGCCGTTGTGGCAGCAGCCACCTTTCCCCAACGGGAGAAAACTGCTACTACTTCCTGCCCGAACAGCTGTCCGCGGTAATAAATACGACTGCCGCGCTCTACAATTTCCTTGTTTTCAATGGCAGCAATTATTTTGTCCATTTCTTCGGGCATGGCGCCCATGATTCCCAGCAACATATATTTATTATTTATCCCCTAAATCCCCTAAAGGGTACTTTTAGAGTAGTTTTGTCTATATTATTTTTGAAAAAAAATCTTCATTTCAATTTTTATCCATTGATATTCATTGACTTCACCATTCCCCTTTAAGGGTTAGGGGTCTTATCAATCATTGTCATTCGCTGATACAAAGTTGGGTGCGAATAATGAAAGAACACGTACAGCGGGTGTGGCATCAGATTTCCGAGCGATGTGGCTGTCAGTTTTTTGAGTCCTGACACTAATTGCTGACCATATCCGTATTTGGCAGCAAATGCGTCCGCCT
>JBJOOU010000212.1:0-3231 GCA_046051105.1 Bacteroidota bacterium | reverse complement strand
AGGAATTCTTCCTTGTCGGTCGATAGCAATCCTGATGGGCGATTTACCTGTCCAATTACGTACAGTAAGCGATGGATTATCAAGTATAACAGTGTTTGTACTCACCATTATGGCCTGATTTTCAGATCGCATTTTGTGCGTCAGTTGTCGTGTAAAACTGTTTGAAATTTGAAGTGGAGCTTGATTTATATCCGTTCGGATTCTATCCATAAAACCGTCTTTTGTTTGAGCCCACTTTAGCAAGACATAGCATCTTTTTTGCTCCTGGTAGATAAAAAAGCGTTTGTTCAACTCTCTGCATGCTTCAGTTAAGAATCCGACTTCCACTTCAATTCCTGCATCCTGCAGCAATTTAACTCCTCTTCCAGCTACCTTGGGATTGGGGTCGAGGGTGCCAATTACAACTCTCTGTATTTGACTTTCGATGATTAAATTGGCACAAGGAGGCGTTTTCCCAAAATGAGAACAGGGCTCCAGGCTCACGTATAAGGTAGATTTACTGAGTAGAGATTTGTCTTTTACGCTGTTTATGGCATTGGGTTCAGCATGAGCTTCACCGTAACGGTGATGGTATCCTTCGCCAATAACTTTTCCATCACAAACGATCACACAGCCTACCATCGGATTGGGGGCCACATATCCGGCTCCATATTGAGCTAGTTGAAGACATCTTGATATGTATAAATTATTTAATTCTATGTTGTTGAGCGAATTATTGACCATGCTGTGTGAAGTTTATGCTATTTGGACTGTCGTTTTTTTGTATTCCGCTTAATAATTATCTTTGTGCAATGCAAAAAGCACTTAGTTATATTAATAAGGAACTATCAGAACTGTATCCTGAATCCGAAATTAAAAGTATTGGATATCTGATAATTGAAAAAATTACAGGTTTCAGTCGTACTCAGTTGATAGTTAACAAAAATACTATTTTTTCTGATGAACAACATCATTTGATTGAAAGTTTTGTGCAGAAACTGAAAAAAAATATTCCTATTCAATATATTTTGGGTGAGGAGTATTTCATGGGGATGAAGTTTCAAGTAAATAGTTCGGTGTTAATTCCTCGTCCCGAGACTGAAGAGCTCATTGAATGGATCGTTGAAGGCAATGGAAAAAAAACTGGCCTTCGGATGTTGGATATCGGAACAGGATCTGGCTGCATAGCTATATCCTTAAAATCATTATTCCCTGAATCAGTAGTGACAGCTTTTGATATTTCAGAAACTGCGTTGGAAGTAGCCCGTTCCAATGCCAATATAAATCACTTATCAGTCGGATTTCAATGTGTGGACATTCTGAATCCCCCTTTGTTTCAGGAAAAGTGGGATCTAATTGTTAGCAATCCTCCTTATATTACGCATAGTGAAAAAACTTTTATGGAGCCCAATGTGTTGGAACACGAGCCTCATTTGGCACTTTTTGTTCCGGACAATGATCCGCTATTGTTTTATCGGGCGATTGCCATCTTTGGATTAAAAAATATGGTGGACGGAGGAAAGCTGTATTTTGAAATTAATAGGGCTTACGGGCCGGAATCGAAAACAATGCTTGAGTCATTGGGCTATCGACAGGTAGAGCTTCGAAAAGATATTTCGGGTAACGATAGAATGATACAAGCTGTAAAATAATATGCAACACTCTTTAAAAAATGAGCAGCGATGGGGGCATTACCTTTTGTTGCTGTTGGGAATTCTTTGTATATCATGGTCGGCAGTGCTGGTGAAAATTGCTAATGTTGGTGGGCCAGCGTCTGCATTTTATCGAATGTTGTTTGGTACGCTTGGGGTTATTCCTGTTTGGATGTACTTCCGAAAACCGTTGAATAGCCTGCGCGGCGTAAAAGTGGCCATTATTTGTGGTGTGCTGTTTGCTTTTGATATAGCACTTTGGAATTCCTCGATCATACTGTCTAAAGCGAGTGTGTCTACTTTGTTGGCCAATCTGGCGCCAGTGTGGGTAGGGCTTGGCTCGTTATTTTTCCTGAAAGAAAAACCCACCAGACTGTTTTGGATTGGTACAGTGATTTCGATTGCGGGTGTGACTGTTATCATTGGTGTGAATCAGATATTTCAGGCAAGTCTGAATTTAGGGAACGGGTTAGCAATATTGGCCAGTATGTTTTACGGTGCCTATTTAATTACCGTAAAAAGAGGGCGGAATACGCTGGATACTTTTACTTTTACCATGATTTCGATGCTTTCGAGTACCTTGGTGTTAGGATTGATTTGTTTAGTGACTGTAACTCCCGTTTGGGGTTTCGAAGCAAAAAGCTGGATGGCACTCCTATTATTGGGGCTCGTTCCTCAGTTGGTTGGATGGTTGGCTATCAATCAGGCATTGGGTCATATCAGCCCCACTGTTGCATCGGTGAGTTTGCTTAGTCAATCGGTGTTTACAGCTTTATTTTCAGTTCCGGTGTTAGGAGAAGTTCTCACTCTAAATGAGATAGGTGGAGCGGTGGTAGTGCTAGCAGGCATTTATCTGGTAAATAAGAAATAGGTTTGTATTGACATATCAAAAAAGGTCAGCAGCATAAAGCTACTGACCTTTTTTATGTCAAATACGGTTGGTTATAAAACAACTTTACTTGTTTTTATAATGGTGTTGTCGTGAGTGATTCTAACCAGATACATTCCATGAGGTAATTTGCTGGACGATTCGATTGATGAGCTTTCTTTGCCTGACATTACTGAACTTAGCTTCATGCCTTGCAAATTATAAATCGCCATTTCTGTATTTTTAAGTTGTGTCTCGAAATTTGCAATGATTTTTCCATCTCGAATTACAATGTTAGTTGAAACCATAGTTTTTTTCTCTACATCAGTCACTCTTGTTGTCACATCACTTAAGAATAAATCTGCGATGCCTGCCAACGCAAACGTATTAGATTTGAGCGAAATATAGTAAGTGCCATCCAACGGTACTGAGAACTGATTGGAAGCTTTAATAAGAGCACCTGATGTAGTGGTTTGAATGCTAGAGAGGCTTACATTTGTGCTCGTAGTATCGCTATTGGCATAAACTCCCAGTCGGATTGTTGGGGCACTTGCATTGGAATTCCATGCAAATTTGCCGCCTAATAGATAATATTTATTGGCTTGTAAAGTGACTGGCAAATAAAATACGCCATTGGTTGTGTCGGTATTACTTTTGTCCCAGCGGAGGTAAAGAATTCGTCCTTTGTACTCCAGGCCATTTACTGTGTAGCTGGCTGGATTGTCAAAGTAT
>JBJOOU010000211.1:0-5272 GCA_046051105.1 Bacteroidota bacterium | reverse complement strand
AGCAACCAAAGCGGGCCGATAATTATTGGATTCTTCATATCGACCATGTTGATGACCCTACAACACTGGAATATTCGTTCGAAAAGCTGATTCCGGATACTTTGTATCGTGTAAATATCCGCATTGGTTTCCAGATTCAGCCCCTGATTAACCTCTATTTCCGTCAGATTGTGGATGAATTGGTGGCCAATGGCGAATTTGATCTTACCAGTAATTATCCCGCATTGAAAAAACACAAAGTGGCCGGCGACTTCCGTTTCGTCATCATCCACCGTGTATACAATGCGAATATGGGACATGGCTTTAAATTTAAAGACCGCCTGACCATGAACATCTACAACGTTATCAAACACCTCGGTATCACAGAAACCCGTGCTTACGGACTTGATACAAGTAATGTAAATGTAGAGTCGGTTCCACTGGTGATCAACACTGCTCACAAAAACAAAATCAAGCGAACTGAAGTAGAATAACACCGTTATATACCAACACAAAAAAGCTGAAATCTATTCGATTTCAGCTTTTTTTGTGTCAATGCAGAGAACAAGTCGCTACTTTGTGATTCGTTCCAACCATTTTATCATTCCCAGCATCGTGATCATTGAAATGGTACAAGCACCCACGAATATCATCCAGGTGGTTGATACAGATGTTGACTTATAGAAAATGGCACCAATAAACAACAACTGATTACCAATAGCGGTAGCGCCCAACCAACATCCCTGCATCAGTCCCTGCAATTTAGGAGGAGCCACTTTCGAAACAAAAGAAATACCCATCGGACTGATAAACAACTCAGCAATGGTAAGAATCAGATAAGTACCGATCAATAAAAAAGGGGTAACCCGTTCCGTTTCGGGCAATCCTCCCATGGCAGTTACTACCGATTTGGCAGGAAGTCCCATCGAGCTAACGGCCATTACGATATAGGCAATCGCTGCAATTCCCATACCGATGGCAATTTTGCGCGGTGTAGAAGGCTCAACATTGCGGGCACGTAAAAAACCGAATACCGCCATAATTACAGGTGTAAGCAATACCACAAAAAAAGGATTGATGGACTGAAATATCTCAGCTCCCTGAATGGTGGTAAAGCCCAAATCTACTACAATACCACTCAAGCGGGTATAATCCTTTGCAAAATAGGTCAGCGTCAGCCCGTTTTGATGAAACGAAAACCAGAAGAAAATCACCACTCCAAACACAGCAAACAATGCGTACAATCGCTGTTTGATTTCCGCAGCGTCCATTTCAACATCTACCGATACGGCTTTGTCGGTGATCAATCGTGGATTGGGAAAATTCTTTTTATTCAACAAATAAATGACCAGCGAAATCAGCATGGCTCCAATGGCAATAGCAAACGAATAATGAAACCCGGTAGTAAACAGGTTCAGATATTCGCGGGCAAAGGCCGCCATATCTCCTCCGGAATAACCAACTGTCTTAGCAAGCTCATGAAAACGAACTGTTGCTTCGGCTGTCATCGTACCGTTCAACTGCTCATGACACAGAGCCGGCAAATCGGCACTATACGCAAAACCATGCGACTTGAGCCAACCATTACGCATAGCCACCGCAGCAAACGGAGCAAAGATAGCTCCCACATTGATAAACATGTAAAACAACGAAAAGCCCGAATCGCGCTGAGCGGCATATTCCTCGTTGTCGTACATTTGCCCTACCAAAGCCTGAAGGTTTCCTTTAAAGAGTCCGTTGCCCAAAGCAATCACGAACAAACCCAAACAACTCACGGCCAGCATGGCTGTATAAGATGAGGCCGGCACGGGCGTAGGCGTTGGAATAGCAATCAGCAAATAGCCCAGTGCCATTAACACCAACCCAACCAGAATAACGGTTTTGAATTTTCGGGTTTTATCGGCAATAATCCCACCTATAAACGCCATAAAATAGATCGAAAAATAGAAAATGGAATAGATAAGCCCCGCCTTTGTTTCGTCAAGGCCGAATTTCGACATCAGAAAAAGAGTAAGAATGGCCATCATGGTATAAAAACCAAAACGCTCGCCCATATTGGCGAATGAAGCTGCTATGAGCCCCCTGGGATGTTTTTTGAACATAATTGTGTGTTTTTTAGCACCGTGCATTCAGCATACACGGAGGTAATATAGATCGATTGTTTGAAAAAAATACTTGTTCTAGGGTTTTAGCACCACTCCTTTGTTCTTTCGGCCGTCCACTTTCATCACCAGCGGACTGCTAAAGCGGACATGCCTCACCCATTCCGATTCGAATTCGGCAGGCTGACTATTCAGAAAATCCACATCGTAATAGCCGTCGTTTCGATAAGGATTGATCGTAAAATAAGCTACTCCAAAAGAGGTCAGATTCTGAAAAAAATGAGTCCCCTGACTTGGATCGACCCTGAAATTGGGCAAACCCGCTTCCACAATCAATCGGGCATTACTGATGTGCGGCCATTTCACAGGAATGCCCAACCACGGATCGGCCGAGCCCCATCTACCCGGTCCCACCAAAATATAATGGCGATTTTCGGCCGTCAACTGGCGGTTCAGTCGTTCAATTTCCTGAACGATTTCGTTGCTCTTGGCCGCTTTAAATGCTTCGGGACGAACGTACACCACATCGTACAAATCGGAGGTAACGCCATGTCCCAACGCACTGTGGCTCACAATTACAGCATTATCTTCGGGAATATCCCCAATATTTTCGTTGATCATTTCTTTACTGTCCACGATAGGTCGAATCTGGAGCAAATAAAAACCATGCTGCTTTTTGCTGGAATAGTCCAGATTTACCGCAAATTCAATTTCTACCGGGCGCCCCATTTCCTGCTGCGCAATACGCAAAATATTCTTTAGTATATCGGCTAATGGAAAAATAGTATGTTTTAAAATATTGGCAAATGTCAGCACTTTACGTCCACCGGTATACAAGCCGTCCTGCAGCATGTCGTCCTGCGGGTTATAGGTGGATACCAAATATTTAAGCGTACCGTCTTTTTCGGCATCCGATACCGGAATTTTCAACAGATTAAAACCATCATCGACTTTGGGCACAAATCGGGTTTGGGTAAGATCCAGCGCATTGAAATAAGTTTGCGTTTCGCGCAAGGCCATCTCCACAGTACTGGTTTGTAAAACATTGCCCGGATATTCCGGCGAAAACCGCAAGGTTACTCCCCCATCCATAATGTATTTACCCAAGCCCATCGCTATTACAGCAATTCCTTCTTCGGCTTTTTCGTTGCCTATCGGATAATAATTCAGCGACCGCCCCACTCCCGAAAAAGAAGGATAAAACCGTTCATTGTGCGCACTACCGCATATTTCCTGCAATACGATGGCCATTTTTTCTTCGTCAATCACGTTTTTGGTAGCCGTCATATAGGCTTTGCTATCCCGGTAATACACCGAAGCATATACCGCTTTTATGGCTTCACAAATCATTTCAGCCATATGGGTGCGACTTTCCGGCGTAAAAGGCACCATGTAGGTAGAATAAATCCCGGCAAAAGGCTGATAATGCGAATCCTCCAACAAACTGGACGAACGAATGGCCACCGGACCTTTGATGGCTCCCAAAAAGGTAAGCAAATCGCCCACCACATGCTGCGGAATGCGGGCTTTGAGAAAATGAGCTAATATTTCATCATCCGAAGCATCGGACATCGCTACCGGATACAATTGGTTTTGCTCCATAAACTCCGTAAAGTTATCGGTACAAAGCACTACCGTTTTGGGAATCATGATCTGCGTATGTTCAAAGCATTCCAGCGATTCGTGCCGTTTGATCATCGCATCGATAAAGGCAAGACCACGCCCTTTTCCACCCAGTGAGCCCTCTCCTATTCGGGCAAAATTGGAATACTGATCAAACCTGTCGCGCTGAAAAACGGCCACCACGCCTTTGTTTTTCACCTTTCGGTACTGCACAATGGCATCAAAAATGATTTCGCGCACCCGCGATAGATCGTTATCTTCCCATGTATCCACCGTCACGCTTTTCAGAAATTCGGCCAACGGAAACATCGCTCTGGAATACAACCAACGCGATATATTGTTGCGCGAAACATGGTAGAACAACGATTCGTCGCTCACTTTGAAAATAATATCCTGCAAGCCTTTCAGGTTTTCCACCCGCATTTCTTCTTCACCGGTCGAGGGATTGACAAACACAAAGTCGCCAAAGCCAAAGTTCTTTGCAATTTTTTCGCGCAAATCCAGCAACAACGTTTTAGACATCTTATTCAGGAAAGCGGCTTTTACATCCCTGGTCAAAGCCTGCAAGGTATCTTCAGTGGAGACACAAATCAGCGGAATATATTGATCCGACTCGCGAATGTGCCGACAAAGGTCGATGCCCGCCTGTTTATTGATCACGCCATTCTGGGTGTAACTTATATCGGTAATCACCCCGAGCATGTTATTTTTGTATTTCTCATAAATGGCAACACCCTCTTCGTAGGTGCGTGCCAAAAGTATTTTGGGGCGACCCCGCATTCGAAGCATCTGCTCGTGCTCGTTCAACGCTTCGGTCATAAACGAGCGGCTTTGCTTAAAAACGTATTTGTACAAATGTGGCACAATGGAGGAGTACCATCGAATGGAGTCCTCGACATACAACACCACCTGCACACCCACCGAATCGACATCCTCTTCCACATTCATTCGGTCCTCGATCAGTTTGATAATGGCCAGCAGGATATCCGAGTTCCCCAACCAGCTGAAAACATAATCAATAGCACTCAAATCTTCGCGGGCAATGCGCTCCGAAACAGACCGCGAAAAAGGCGTCAGTACCACAATCGGGATATCGGGGTATTGATTTTTCACCGTTTTTGCCCATTGAAATGGATTGATACTATCGCCACTGGGCATCGAAATAATCAGGTCGTACTTACGGTCGCGCAGTTGAGCATTGGCATCTTCGGCTGTTGATACATGTTTGAAGCGAGGCGGATACCGCAGATTGAGCGAGGTATATTCATTGAAAATCAGCTCATCAATACGTCCATCTTCTTCCAACACAAAGGCATCGTACTTACTGGCGTACAACAGCACATTGTAAATACGATGGGTCATTAAACCTGCAAACGAAGTTTCTTTGAAATACAATTTTTCTATGTCGGGTGTATTCATGTAGGCTGGTGTATGAGATATCTGATTAGTATCGAACAAAAATAATAAAACTGTAGAGAAAACCACATTTTTATACAATAAATAATCGTTTAATCAGTATGCGAAAAATAATCGCAGAAACGTTAATAATACATTTAAAACACAGGCTA
>JBJOOU010000210.1:0-32430 GCA_046051105.1 Bacteroidota bacterium | reverse complement strand
CTGTAATAGCCTGTGAAGCCTTTACTTTATTTTTTTGATCTTCATCACCCTTATCCGTCGGCATATTAATTTCCATCGTTTGAGGCTTGCTCAATGATGTACAGAGCATAAAGAATGTAATCAGAAGCATGTTCATATCCACCATCGGTGTAAAGTCCACATGAACTGAAACTTTCTTTTGTTTACTACCACCTTTTTTCTTTTTGCCTCCGCCGTGATCGGCGGTATCTAATGAAGCCATAATATTATCATTTTTTAGCAGGTGCTTTCAACGCAGTGATGAGGTTGTAACGGTTTTCGTTCAGTTCCTGAAGCGAGTTCATTACATTCTTGATCACTTTATAGGGCGTTTTTTCGTCTGCTTTAATTGCAATTCGTAAATCGTTACCATTACTTTCTCTGGCAGCTTTTACCCAAGCTTTGAACTGATTATCTGTACTATCGGTAGGAACACCGTAGTCTTTCAGAATTTTATCAGCTTCATCCTGTTTCAAAGCAAGGAACTGTTTCATTTGTTTGATATTAACTCCAAATGTTTTCTGGATTCTGAATTTAGCCAGTTCTTCATTTGTAAAGCTAATGCCATATTGTGTTCCAACAGTTTGCAAAGAATTTACCATATCAGCCTGTTTATCAAGACTCATAAATACCTTTCCATCCGGGTCGATCAAAATCTGAAGGATGTTAGTGTCAGGTATTTTAATCTCCGATACAGAACCGGGAGTTTTCACTTGTACTGGCTCTTTCTTCACAAATGTTGAAGTCAACATGAAGAAAGTAAGCAAAAGTACAGTTACGTCACTCATCGCGGTCATATCGATAAGAGTACTCTTCCTTGCTACTTTTATTTTTGACATAATAGCAATTTTAAAGGATGATTACTTGTGTGATGCAGCAAATGTTTGAACGATAGAGAAACCTACTTCGTCGATGCAGTAAGTAATAGTATCAATTTTGCTAGTAAATACGTTGTAAGAAATTACGGCTAAAGCACCAGTTGCGATACCGAAAGCTGTGTTAATCAAAGCTTCAGAGATACCAGCAGAAAGAGCAACAGAGTCAGTACCACCACCACCAGAAAGAGCGGCAAACGACTTGATCATACCGATTACAGTACCAAGAAGACCCATCAAAGTACCAAGAGTTACGATAGTTGCAACGATTGGGAGGTTTTGGCTCAACATTGGCAATTCCAAAGCAGTAGCTTCTTCCACTTCTTTCTGAATAGCAAGAATTTGTTGTTCTTTTGATAATGTTTTGTCAGCTTCAACTTCAGCGTATTTAATCAAAGTAGAGTTAACTACATTAGCTACAGAACCTTGTTGTTTATCACAAATAACTTTCGCAGCAGCTAAATCGTTTTTAGACAATGCAGATTTAATATCAGCAACAAACTTGTCCAATTTACCTTTACCCTGAGCTGCACGGATAGTAAAGAAACGTTCAACACTTAAAGTAAGTACTGTCAACAACAAAGTTTGGATGATAGGCACGATAATACCCCCTTTGTAGATAAGACCTAAGAAGTTACCTTCTAATGGGTGATTATCAGGGTTGCCGCCTACGAAGTTTGTTGGAGCGCCCAGAACGAATTTGTAGATACATACTGCAACTGCTAAACATGCAAGAATAACAATGCCTGAGTTTTTAATTCCTCTGAATTGTTTTGATTTTTTTGGTTGTTTTTGATTGTTTTCCATAACGTTTTTTATTAATGATATTATTTGTTATTATAGTTCCTACTTTAACGTTCAACTTCTTGCTTCTGATATTATTCTACAGAGCTTCCTGATGTATGCCTAAATGACTTCTTTAAGCATTAGAAATCACGTTTCTGTATAATTTTTACATCAAAATGAGCACAAAAATAGCAACAAAATCCATACATCCGATTGTTTTTGCATTTTTTAATTGCACTTTTTTTACACCATTCTGATTTTCAACTCATAATACAACTTGCGAATCGTCTTTAGTTACAAATCAGTAAAAGAAAATCACAAAGAAACTCCAGCTGGAAATACAAAATACAGCTTTCAACAAGCTCTGCATCTGACTGAGATTCACTTCTGAATAGAGAGACACCCCAATTATTTATATTTCAAATTTCAATTAAGCCTTCCAGTATAAATAACGAAATGATCAATCGATTTATTGTACAAAACCAGCAACATTTACCTTGATTGTTTCATCAGCATTAAAACACATATAGCAAGCAAAAAAAACTAAAACTCTATCAATTCACACCACATCAAAGATCGCATTTCATCACAGACATCAACGTCTATAAAAAATCCGGACTCAAACCCATCCAAATTTCAAATCTGCAGCTTTCAAATCTCTTTAGTTTGAATTTATTATTATAACGACAAATTTCAAAACAAATTATACGAATTTATATCTTTTATTGCATTTTTTCATTTCCAACAAACAAATCTCTTCAAAATCAAATTACTAAGCAATTTAATCATTCTGTTGATTCATTTATACTTCATCAACTAGTATTTTTGTCGATATATCGCTATTCATACGATACAAATTATGAAATATTGTACACATTCATAGGCACGGGTACATACAGCCACTATTAACGTCATTAGAATTTTGATATACAACTTAGAATCAATAGTTTTGCAGATACAAAACAAGCCAGCAACAATATAAATGAAAAAACTCACGACCATTCTCTGCGCATTCATCATTTTCCTTAACACCCATGCACAGCAAACCCAAAAGCAATACCTCTCAGGAACAGGCTTAGGCCACGAAAAAATCTGGAAATTTTACTGCACTGATGGGCGTAACAGTAAAAAATGGAGCAAAATAAAAGTTCCTTCGCAATGGGAATTGCAGGGATTTGGCGAATACACCTATGGCCGCTGGTACAAACGTGGAATGAAAAACCCAAGCATGGAACAGGGATTATATGCGTATGATTTCAAAGTTCCGGCATCGTGGAAAGGCAAACAAGTACGTATTGTATTCGAAGGTTCGATGACCGACACTGAAGTCAAAATCAACGGCACTTTGGCGGGCGAAATTCATCAGGGTGGCTTTTACGAATTTGCCTACGACATCAGCGACAAGCTAAAATACGATTCCGGCAACAAGCTGGAAGTAAAAGTTTCGAAGCATTCGGACAATAAATCGGTGAATGGTGCTGAGCGCCGTGCCGATTGGTGGTTGTTTGGCGGCATTTATCGCCCGGTGTATCTCGAAGCAAAGCCAGCCATACATATCGACCACCTGGCAGTTGACGCTCAGATGAACGGAAAACTCAGTGCAACACTTACCACTACTCCCCTACCCGCCGGATATTCAGTTGAAATGCAGATTGAACCGATCAAAGGTCAGGCTAATTTTGCAAGCAAAGCAGTCTCACTGAAAGCCAACGAACAAAAACAAACCGTTTCGGTAAATTGGGACGGCGTGGCAAACTGGACACCCGAAACGCCCAACTTATACCTACTCAAACTGACTTTACTGGACGATAAAAAAGCGAAAGTGCATGAAATAACCGAGCGAATCGGATTCCGTACCGTAGAATTTCGTCGGCACGATGGCATATACGTCAACAATGTTCGTATCGTGATGAAAGGTACCAATCGCCACTCGTTTCACCCTGATGGCGGACGAACTACGAACCGCGAAATCAGCTTACAGGATGCGAAACTGCTGAAAGAAATGAATATGAATGCCGTGCGATCACATTATCCGCCGGACAAACATTTTCTGGAGATGTGCGATTCGTTGGGACTTTTCTACCTGGATGAGTTAGCCGGATGGCAAAATGCATACGACACCGAAACTGGCAAGAAACTGGTAAAAGAAACGGTGGAACGCGATGTCAATCATCCGTGTGTGGTACTTTGGGACAATGGAAACGAAGGTGGCTGGAACACCAAACTTGACGGAGAGTTTGCCAAATACGACCCGCAACACCGCCACGTGATTCACCCGTGGGCCGACTTCGATGGCATTGATACGCACCACTACCCTGCCTACCAAACCGGTGTAGCCCGATTTACGAACGGAAGTAATGTATTTATGCCTACTGAATTTGCTCACGGACTCTACGATCAGGGCAACGGCGCCGGCATGGAAGATTTTTGGAACAAATACATCGAAAGTCCGCTTTTTGCAGGAGGCTTTACCTGGGCTTTTGTGGACGAAGCTGTGAAACGCTCGGACAAAAATGGCATCCTTGATTCGGACGAATTCAATGCGCCTGATGGAATTTTAGGCCCGTATCGCGAAAAAGAGGGTAGTTTTTATACCATTCGCGAAATATGGTCGCCAATACAGATCAAACACATCCGCATAACGCCTTCTTTCAATGGCGACATTTTCATCAGTAATAAATATTTGTACAACAAACTCGGAGCTTACAAACTGCGCTATGCAACTTATAAGATTGGTTCACCCATTGGCACAAAAACGAAACAAGTGGTGGAAGAAAACGTCCTGAATATGCCGGATATAGCTCCCGAAGAAACAGCAAAACTAAGCATTCCCGTTTCTGAGAAATTTTTCAGCGCCAATGTATTGGAACTAACAGCCATTGATGCCAACGGAACAGCGGTATGCAACTGGACATTCCCGATTCAGTCCGCTGAAGCCTACAACAGCGATTTGAAGAAAGCTGCATCAACCGGAAATAAGGCAGAAATCAGTTCGAAAGACAGCCTTGTGACATTAAAAGGAGGTGATATTGAAGTTACGTTCAACAAAAACAGCGGTTTGATTGTAAACACTGCGAATAAAAAAGGCAGTGTCTCGTTCAAAAACGGTCCGATTGCAGTGGGGATGAAAAGTAAATTCAAAGAAAGCAAACTGCGCATGGAAGGCGAAACGGCTGTGGCCACCTTTTTCTATTTGGGCGGCATCGATTCCATTCGTTGGGAAATGACGTGCAGTGGGTTGCTGCACATGTCAGCTATGATGCTAAACAGAGCTTCGGGCGGTGGCGGCTTCGACGATTCGTTTATGGAAGAAGGAATTACGAACCTCGGCATCACGTTTTCGTACCCCGAAGCACAGGTAAAAGGCATGGAATGGTACGGTCGCGGGCCTTACCGGGTGTGGAAAAACCGCATCAAAGGCACCAATTACGGACTTTGGAACAAAGCATACAATAATACCATCACGGGGGAGAGTTTTGAAAGCCTGGTGTATCCGGAATTCAAGGGTTACCATGCCAATTTATATTGGGCTACATTGCAAACTAAGGAATCAGACTTTTCGGTGTACAGCGAAAGTGAGAATATTTTCTTCCGCGTGTTTACGCCCGAAGAGCCCCATGGCCGACAAAACGGAGAAAACTCGATGCCTGATTTTCCGACAGGAGATTTATCATTTCTGTATGAAATTCCGGCGATTCGCGACTTTAAACCTATCCCACATTTGGGACCAAATAGTCAGCCCGCTTCGGTGCGCATCAAAAAAGGCGATGACGGAATTTGTATGAAGCTTTGGTTTGATTTCAGATAAACACCCCCAACCCCTAAAGGGGAGTTTAAAATACATTCAATAAGAAACTCAAAAATACATATCATGAAAAACACTAATAAGTTATTGACTTGCCTGGCAATTCTTACAACTTTTATATTTTCATTTCAAGAAATTGATGGGCAAACCTCTACCGACTGGCCAAAAATCACTCCCGAAATGAAGCCCGGCACCCGCTGGTGGTGGATGGGCAATGCCGTAGACAAAGCCAATCTGCAATACAACCTGGAAGAATATGCCCGCAAGGGAATGGGTCTTGTTGAAATCACGCCCATCTATGGAGTACAAAAGAACGATGCTAACGATATTCCTTTCCTTTCGGAAAAATGGATGGGAATGCTTGACTTTACACAGGCTGTGAACAACCGCGTGGGAATACTTACCGATATGAACACCGGCACAGGATGGCCGTTTGGCGGCCCTGAAGTGACCATTCAGGACGCTGCATCTAAATTATTGATCAGACAATTTACCGTAAAAGGAGGCGAAACGTTTCAGGAAAAGATTCTTCCTGCGGAAAAAAATCAGTTGAATGTCGCTAAACTTGAACGATTAATGGCCTTCAACGGCAAACAGGTAAAAGACCTGACCCAACTAGTGAGCACAGATGGTTCGATCAGCTGGAAAGCACCCAAAGGTGAGTGGACATTGATTGCTGCGTTCTGCGGAAAAACACTGCAAAAAGTGAAACGCGCTGCTCCGGGCGGCGAGGGTTATGTTATGGATCATTTTTCCAACACGGCGGTAAAGAACTATTTCAATCGCTTCGAGAAAGCATTCGCAAGATCGGGAACAGCCTATCCTCATAGTTTTTTCAACGACTCCTACGAAGTGTACGAAGCCGACTGGACACCCGGATTTTTCGATCAGTTCCTGCAACATCGCGGCTACAAACTGGAAGAGCACCTGAAAGCGTTTATCGACACCGTTCGTACCGACGAAACCGCCCGCTTAGTGGCCGACTATCGTGAAACACTGTCGGAACTTTTACAGGTCAACTTCACCCGTCAGTGGACCGACTGGGCGCACAGTCATGGAAGCAAAACCCGCAACCAGGCACATGGTTCGCCCGGCAACCTCATTGACCTATACGCAACAGTGGATGTTCCCGAGTGCGAAGGGTTCGGACTTTCGAACTTTGGCATCAAAGGGCTGCGCACCGACTCGCTAACACGTAAGAATTTTTCGGACTTATCCATGCTGAAATATGCTTCGTCGGTAGCACATATTGCAGGGAAACCCTATACTTCCAGCGAAACATTTACCTGGCTGACCGAACATTTTCGTACCTCGCTGTCTCAATGCAAACCCGACATGGATTTAATGTTTGCAGCCGGCATCAACCACATGAACTTCCACGGAACGACTTACTCACCAAAAGAAGCCGCATGGCCGGGATGGAAATTCTATGCCTCCATCGATATGTCGCCCACCAACACCATCTGGCGCGACGCACAGGGACTGATGAAATACATCACCCGCTGCCAATCCTTTCTGCAAATGGGGCATCCGGCCAACGACTTTTTGGTGTACCTGCCTGTTTATGATGTTTGGAATGATCAGAAAGGAAGGTTATTGCAATTCGACATTCATAGTATGGAGAAAAAAATGCCCGAATTTATCAAAGCAGTTACCTCCATTTATGAAAGCGGATATGATATGGACTACGTTTCGGATCAATTTATTCTTTCGTCGAAATGTACAGATGGAAAAATTATAACGCAAAGTGGCGTGCAATACAAAGCGTTGGTTTTGCCTGCCGTAAAAAAAATGCCCGATACCGTATTGAAACATATTCAGAAAATGATTGCTCAGGGTGCTACTGTGGTATTTCTGGAAAATTATCCGCAGGATGTGCCGGGATTGGCTAAACTGAACAGCCGTCGCGCCAGCCTGAAAAAATCATTAAAACAAATGGCCATTGCAAAGGATTTCAGCCAAACCACTGTCTCGAAGCTTCAGGCAGGAAGAATCATCACCGGCTCGGACTACAAACGGACGTTGGATGCCATTGGCACTCAACCCGAAGAAATGATCACCCGCTACGGACTTCATGCCATCCGCCGCAGCAACAGTGAGGGCTATCATTATTTTGTGTCCTGTCTGCAAAATAAGGATGTGAACGACTGGGTAACGCTTTCGGTTCCGGCCACGTCGGTGGAGCTGTTCGACCCGATGACCGGCAGTACAGGAAAGGCCGAAACACGTCAACAAAACGGGAAAGTGCAGGTACGTTTGCAACTAAAATCGGGCGAGTCGGTAATTCTGAAAACATTTTCGAAGGAAAACATCAGTCTGGAAGCGTGGAAATATCGGAATCAATTGACGGAAACCATTGCCCTGAAAAACAACTGGAAACTGAGCTTTACGAATAGCGAACCTCAGGTAAAAGATACTTTCCAACTGACAGAATTGAAATCGTGGACCGAATTGGGCAACGACATTTTGAAAACAAACGGTGGTACTGGCGTGTACGAAACTTCGTTTGCGTTGAATAGCCTTTCAGCTGGTGCGCAGTATGTTTTGAACCTGGGCGACGTTCGCGAAAGTGCACACGTATATATAAATGGTCAGGATGTGGGCATAGCTTGGGCCGTACCGTTTAGCCTCGACATTACTAAATACCTGCGTGCAGGAAACAACAGTCTGAAGATTGAAGTTACCAACCTGCCAGCCAACCGCATTGCCGATTACGACAAGCGCAAGGTTAACTGGCGTGTTTTCAAAGAAATAAATATCGTCGATCGCAACTATCAGAAAACAGGATATGGACACTGGCAACCCGTAGAAAGCGGACTTTGCTCGGCTGTGCAGATTGAGGTGTACAAATAGACGAATATTCGACCTAACACTTTAATTATGGCGTTAAAAAAAGGGCTAATTGTTCTTCAAAAAATTTTTGAAGGACAAAAACAAGTCTTTTCATGCCTCAAAAAATTTTTGAAGCATGAAAATGGCTGTTTTCACCTTAAAAAAAATTTTTTCAGGATGAAAACAACCGAATCTACCCTTCAAAAAATTTTTGAGGCTTGAAAACAGTAAAATTCGGCTTACAAAAAATTTTTGCGAGAATCATATCGATAGCCGCAAACGTTGCTCTGTCACTGGACAATGCAAAAAATGACTAATAACGTAACTTCAAAACAAGAATTCACATCCAGACCTCCCTTACCCCCTCCTCAGGAGGGGAATGAGATTACTTTTGGTTTCAAACAACTATCAACAATAAAACGAGGACAATAAATAAATGAATCAATACTAATTTAATTCCCCTCCTGAGGAGGGGTTAGGGGAGGCCGATAACTACATGAAAAATTCTGGAAGAACACCAATAACATGACTTGAAGTCGCCCCCTCAATAGAACACAATGTGAGCAATCTTATAAAAACTCAATATCCCAAAAATAAATTCTAACTCTACTCTCCCCCTTTAGGGGCTGGGGGTCAATAACACTAATACATTATTATGACACAACGTAAATGCTACACGGCAATACTGGCGATTGCTCTTGCAACATTTAGCTCACAAGCTGCAAAACCCTACAAGTACGACTACTTGTACAAAAACCTGCCCTTCGAGATGCCCAAAGTGCAGGCTCCGGCCATTCCCAACCGCTCGGTTTCTATCGTTGACTTTGGAGCCATCGGCAATGGAAAAGATCTTTGCACCGACGCTTTTGCCAAAGCCATTGATGCAGTGGCGGCCAAAGGTGGTGGTACCGTAAATGTACCTGTTGGCGTGTGGCTCACTGGCCCCATCGTTTTCAAAAGCAACATCAATCTGCACCTCGAAACAGGATCGATCATCCTTTTTTCGACCAACAAAGATTTGTATCCATTGGTAGAAACGGTATTCGAAGGACTGGACACCAAGCGTTGTCAGTCGCCGATTTCCGGCCGCAACCTCACCAACGTAGCTATTACCGGTAGCGGTACTATCGACGGCAACGGACAAGCATGGCGCCCGCTGTTGAAAGATGCAGTCACAGAAAAGCATTGGATTCGTTCCACCTCAAACGGGGGAGCATTCAAACGTCCGGGTTATTGGGTGCCTTCGGCGCAATACCTGAAGGGCGATAGTCTGGCCGACATGAACGTACCCGATTTAAAAACAGATGCTGAGTTCCAGTCAATACGCGATTTCCTGCGTCCGGTAATGATCAGTTTTATGGAATGTAAAAACGTATTGCTTCAGGGCGTTTTGTTCCAAAACTCACCGGCATGGAACCTACATCCATTGCTTTGCGAAAACGTGATCGTGGAAGGCGTTACCGTTCGCAATCCTTCTTTTGCGGTGAATGGTGATGGCATCGATTTGGAATCCTGCAAAAACAGCCTGATCATCAACTCATCGTTTGACGTCGGCGACGATGGTATTTGCATCAAAAGCGGTAAAGATGAAGACGGTCGCAAAAGGGGTCGTGCCTGCGAAAACCTGATTGTAGATAACTGTACCGTATTCAAAGGGCATGGCGGTTTCGTGGTAGGTAGCGAAATGTCAGGCGGTGTAAAAAACATGAAAGTAACCAACTGTCAATTCCTCGGCACCGATGTAGGCCTGCGCTTCAAAAGTAAACGTGGTCGTGGTGGCGTTGTGGAAAATATATTTGTAGAAAACATCGGTATGCTCGACATTGTGACAGAGCCCCTGCTGTTCGACCTGTATTATATGAACAAATCGGCTTCCGAGGCCATGAACGATCCCGTTACCGGCGACCGCATTGTGCCGAAAAAAGATGTCACCACCCCTACTTTCCGCAATATCCATATCAAAAACATACGTTGTAGCAATGCCAACCGTGCGATGTACTTCAACGGATTGCCCGAAAATCCAATTGAAGGAATATATGTGGAAGATGCCAAAATCACTGCCCGCAAAGGAGCTGAGTTGAAAGAAAGCACGAAAATCATTCTGAAAAACATCGATATCATTCCCGAAAGCGGACCGGCTGTAAAAATAAGCAACTGCACCGACCTGAAACTGGAAAATGTATCGGGCGAAATCGTAAAATAGACAATTCAATAGTGCAACAAATAAAGATCTGATTTCCCAGTTTTCAAGTGGGAAGTCAGATCTTTTTACTTCTGTAATCAAGATGATTCAAAAATCAATAATTATTGTAAAAAAAATGCTGATCGAGTACTTACACAATCATTCTATGCAGCTTTTAACCTTAGATTATCAGCTCATATGCATTATTCTTCAAAACACGAACTCCATTTAATTAAATCAATCTAATTATTCATAAGATCATATATTATAAGTCAGCTATTGACACATCAATCTATTTTTGTAAAAATCAACATGAAGTAAATCACTAATACCATATTAATTATCACAGATGAAAAACAATCCCCCAAAAACCACAAATCAGACATTTAGACATATATTAGTAATGGGCTTGATTGCCGTAACGATGTTCACATTTTCATGCACTGCATATAAAGGTTTAAATATGAATGCATTTAAAACAAACATGTCAAAACAAAACGTTCTAAATGTGCTCAAAAAAGATAGTGACTTAGTTTACTGGACAGGTTTAAAAACTTATGGATTTTGCCGCGCTGATATATTAGAGTACGGCAACTGGGAAAAGTACCAATGGAGAAAGTCATCAAAACTGAGACAAAAAAATCCACGATACAATAAGGAAAATGACAAGATGCATTATTGGTTTGTGTTTTATAATGACAGTTTAAAATACATCAAATATGGCAACACAAGAGAATGGAATACTGACAATGAGATTGATTCACTTATAACAGCTGAATTAAGACGACAAAATTCAGAAAAACTTAATGTTGTATATAAAATTCAGAAGATCGGCAAAAAGAAATAAGCTAATTATTTAATCGAGCAAGCTCAATCGAATAATTAAAACAGAAAAAACGACAAACCAATTCTAATAGTCGGTTGTTAGAACAAAAAAACTACAACTAAGATGCAAACCCACGAAACCGTCGATGCTTATATCGCATCCGTCCCTACTGCAACTCAGGAGAAACTCTTTCAAATCCGTCAACTGATACAGGAAATTGCCCCCGGAGCCGAAGAAAAAATTGGCTACGGAATGCCGGCCTATAAATATGGGAAAACACGGTTTTACTATGCCAGCTACGCAAAGCATATTGGATTCTACCCCGGAGCAGCCTGCATGCATCTTTTTGCCGAGAAACTGAGTGCTTACAAAATGGGCAAAGGCTCTATCCAGTTCCCCTTAACGCAGGATTTACCGCTTGATTTGATCCGGGAATTGATTTTATTTCGTATCTCGGAAGCGGAATAAATAGTCTTTGATCTGTATTCTTTGATCTAAATGAAAAAATTAATTCTCTATATCGCCATGAGTCTGGACGGTTTTATTGCCGGTCCGGACGATGATTTGAGTTTTCTATCGGCAGTAGAACAAGAAGGCGAAGATTATGGCTACGCCCGCTTTTGCGAAACGGTGGACACCGTTATTATCGGTCGCAAAAGCTATGAAAAAGTTATCACTATGTGCGGGCAATATCCTCATAGTGATAAACAGGTCTACGTTATAACCCGTACTCCGCAACCCTCAGAAAATAATATTCATTTCTTTTCAGGCGATTTGAAAGAATTGGTACAACAGCTGAAAGCTACAGGCACGAATAATATTTATTGCGATGGCGGTGGCGAAATAGCCCGACTGTTACTCCACCAGGGGCTTATTGATGAAATGATTCTCTCCATCATACCAGTTATTCTCACTGCCGGAACCGCCCTGTTTGCGGGGCTTTCATCAAAAAATCCACTCACTTTAATTGGCGCAGAGTCCTTTAAATCAGGATTGGTGCAACTTCACTACCAGCTACCTGCACAATAGTCCGTACAGTAATCTATCTAAATGTACATTGTTCCATTTGTAATCGAAATTTTAAATGATTAATTTGCATCTGTTTTGGCCGGAAATCACAATCTACCAAAAACAATAGGTTGAAAATCAAATTAATTATCGTTTAACAGAACGTGCAGATGTATATTTGCATTCGTTTCATTACTCTTCAGGAATCAATGAGAAAATACATTGGCTTAGTACTGGCAATATCTGCCGTATGTGTAAGTCTGAATCTTTTTGCGAAAAATGACTTTGAGAAACTAAGCTGGATCAAAGAAGTCGGAGCTAAAACATTTCCTTCGTCATCCAAAATTTATTATGCCAACGATTTTGGTGCAATGGGCGATGCCATGCAAACCAACACCGATGCCATACAAAAAGCAATTGATGTGTGTGCTGCCAATGGAGGCGGAAAGGTATCGTTTCATCCGGGCATCTATGTTTCAGGATCTATCTTTGTCAAAAGCAATGTAAATCTCGAAATCCCGAAAGGCACTACCATCATTGGTAGTCAGAATATATCGGACTATAAGCGTATAGACACCCGTGTAGCAGGTATCGAAATGAACTGGCCGTCGGCGCTGATTAACATCCTGGGGCAGAAAAATGCGGCTATCTCCGGCGACGGAGTTATCAACGGTCGCGGCAAGGTTTTTTGGGACAAATACTGGAGTATGCGCAAAAGTTACGAACCCAAAGGTTTGCGCTGGATTGTAGATTATGACTGCGACCGTCCTCAGGGAATTATTGTTTCGGACTGCGAAAATGTAAGCATCAAAAATATTGTATTGTACCAACCGGGATTCTGGTCGTTGCATATTCTTTATTCCAAACAGGTAACGGTGGATGGCATTATTATCAGCAACAATATTGAAGGCCGCGGACCCAGTACCGACGGTATCGATATCGATTCTTCGTCGAAAATTCTGATCCAAAACAGCAATATCAACTGCAATGATGATAATTTCTGCCTGAAATCGGGACGCGATGCCGACGGACTGCGCGTCAATCGTCCTTGCGAATATGTGGTCATCCGCAACTGTGTAGCCGGCCATGGCGATGGTCTGTTTACTTGCGGCAGTGAAACATCCGGAGGAATCCGAAACATCGTGGCCTACAACCTGAAAGGAATTGGCACCAAATACGGGCTTCGTTTCAAATCGACCGTACAGCGTGGTGGCGTGATCGAAAACATCTATCTCTCCAACATCGAGATGATAGAAGTGAAAGATCCTTTCATTGTCGATCTGAATTGGAATCCGGCCTACAGCACTTCATTGCTGCCTAAAGAGTACAACCCGGACAGCATTCCCGTCCATTGGAAAAAAATGCTGATACCGGTTGACCCTAAAGTGGGAACACCAAAATTTAAAAACATTTGGTTTCAGGACATTAATATTAAGAATGCCTCTACTTGTATCAAAGTAAACGGAATTGAAAGCAGTACCATTGACAACTTTCACTTCAATAATGTACATTTTCAGGGCGAAAAAGCAGGAAATATCAATTGGGCCAACAACTGGGAATGTATCAATTTTAGTGTGAAATCGAACGATGGCCTCCCATTAGAACTAAAAAACAACAAAAATATCAATATAAGATAATCTAAAAAAACAACTTCTTTAAACAAATATCATGATTACTGAAAAAATTCAAAAAGCATTTGATTTGGCTGTTGCTGAGTATGCTACAGTTGGCGTTGACGTAAACAAAGCCCTTGAACAATTAGATAAACTTCCTATTTCACTACACTGCTGGCAAGCTGATGATGTAACTGGTTTTGAGCATGCCGATGGCGCTCTTACCGGTGGTATTCAGGCTACAGGTAACTACCCTGGCAAAGCCCGCACTATTGCTGAACTTCGTGCAGATATCGATAAAGCAATGGAATTGATCCCTGGCAACCACCGCGTAAACATCCACGCTTTCTATGGCGATTTTGGTGGCGAAGCAGTAGATCGTAACCAAATTGAACCAAAACATTTCCAAAGCTGGATTGACTGGGCAAAAGAAAAAGGTTATAAATTGGACTTCAACGCTACTTGTTTCTCGCACCCAAAATCGGCTGACGGTTTGACTCTTTCTCACCCTGATCCTGAAATCCGTAACTTCTGGATCGACCACGTAATCCGTTGTCGTAAAATTGCTGAAGAAATGGGTCGTCAGTTAGGTTCAAAATGTATGCACAACATCTGGATTCCGGACGGATCAAAAGATGTGACTGTAAAACGTTTGGAATACCGCGCTAATTTGAAAGATTCGTTGGATAAAATCTTCGAATACAAAACCAACGATGAATATATGTTGGATTGTATAGAAAGTAAAGTATTCGGTATCGGCGTAGAAAGCTACACTGTAGGTTCACACGAATTCTATATGGGTTACGGTGTAAAAAACAACATTGTTGTAACGCTTGACTCGGGTCACTTCCACCCAACCGAAATTATCTCGGATAAAATCTCTTCTTTGTTGCTTTTCTTACCAGAAATCATGCTTCACGTAACCCGTGGCGTACGTTGGGATAGCGACCACGTAGTAATCCTGAACGAAGAACTGGTTGCTATCGCACAGGAAATTGTTCGTGCCAACGCTGTAGATAAAGTACACGTAGGTTTGGACTACTTCGATGCTTCTATCAACCGTATCGGTGCTTATGTATCAGGTGTACGTTCAACTCAAAAAGCACTGTTGCAAGCATTGCTTGAGCCAATCGCTAAATTGAACGATTTCGAATCAAAAGGACAATTCTTCGAAAGAATGGCTTTGCTTGAAGAAGCTAAATCAATGCCTTGGGGTGCAGTGTACAACTACTATTGCGCTACAAAAGGTGTAATTGTAGGTGATGCTTACATCGCTGACATTCAGAAATACGAACAAGACGTTACTTTGAAACGTATCTAATAACCCACACCCGAATAGACACAGTAGCTTTCATTCCAGAAACTCTATTGTGTCTATTCTCATTTTTCCAACTTTAAATCAACCATTTATATCCTGTATATGTAAATGGCAAATGTTTAAATCGTAAATATCAACATGAACACACTCATCGGATTATTAATTATCGCCATCGGTAGTTTGGGACAAAGTAGCTCGTACGTCCCCATCAAAAAAGTAAAAACGTGGGCATGGGAAAGCTTCTGGCTGGTTCAGGGCATTTTCGCATGGCTTATTTTCCCTTATTTAGGCGCTTTATTAGCCGTTCCCGAAGGTCATACACTGACCGAAATCCTTTCATCGGGCGACGGTGCAGCTATGAAAGCCATGATTTACGGAGCTCTTTGGGGCGTTGGAGGTCTTACTTTCGGATTGAGTATGCGTTACCTTGGCGTTGCTTTGGGTCAAAGTATCGCGCTGGGAACCTGCTCTGCTTTCGGAACATTAATCCCTGCATTGATGGCCGGAACTGATATAACTCAGGGCCCGGGTTTAGTTTTATTGATCGGTGTTAGTGTGGCCATTGCGGGCATTGCTGTCATTGGATATGCAGGTAGCCTTCGTTCTCAGAACATGACCGAAGAACAGAAAAAAGCCGCTGTAAAAGATTTTGCACTTGGTAAAGGTCTTTTAGTCGCTTTGCTGGCCGGTGTGATGAGTGCTTGTTTCAGCCTTGGTTTAGAAGCGGCTGAACCAATTAAAGCCGCTGCTATTGGAATGGGTTCCAAAGCGTTGTATGCTGGACTACCAGCAATTTTATTAATCACCATGGGCGGTTTTGTGACCAATGCAGTATATTGCTTGTTCCAAAACGCCAAAAACAAAACGATGAAAGATTACCTGGGTGTTCCTACCAACGTAATGATCAACAACATTTTGTTTTGCGCTTTGGCCGGAGGTTTGTGGTATTCACAGTTCTTTGGATTAGCATTAGGTAAAAGTTATCTGGTTGAAGGCAGCGCCATGATGGCATTCTCATGGAGCATCCTGATGTCGTTGAACGTAACTTTCAGCAATGTTTGGGGTATGATTTTGAAAGAATGGAAAGGCGTCACCAACAAAACAATTGCTGTTTTAATCACAGGTATGGCAATTCTTATTTTATCGTTAATCATCCCTAGTCTATAAACATCTAACGGACACCATCAACCGTATAAATTAATGGTAAAAAAAGAGAAAGAGTTCTGTTTACGCTCGTAAATATGAGCTCTTTTCTTTATTTTTCAGGAAAGTACATTTCCAAACATTAAATTTCTATATCACATGAATTTATCCAGACATATTACGGCCCTTTTTCTTAGCTGCGCAACCCTAACCGGAGCAATGGCGCAAAACAAAATGACCGCAGAAGAAGCAGCTGTAAAAATCGCCAATCGCATTCTAAGTTCAACAACCTACAAATTCGAAAACAAAAAAACAGGAGAAGTTTACAGCACGGTAAAAGATTTTCCTTTATCGAAAGATATACAGGTACAGTCCAAATACAATCAGTGGCATTATACCAACGGAGTGACCAATATCGCCCTGATGGAACTGGGCAAAGAAATCAAAGACAGCAAATACGAAGACTATGTTTTGAAAAACATGAACTTTGTGTTTAATGATGGCAACTACGATTATTACCAAAAACTTTACACCGAAACATTGGCAAAAAGCGGTTGGATGGCAGTGCGCGAGCTTAGCTGGCACATGCTGTTTCGTGGCAAACGCCTCGACGACAATGGGCCCATGGGTGCTTCATTAATTGAATTACAAAAGAATCACCCCAATGATGCTTTTCTGAAATACATCAACGAAACAGCTCACCACCTGAACACCAGCGAACCCCGGCTCAAGGATGGAACCATTGCACGCATTTGGCCTCATGTCAATACCATCTGGGCCGACGATTCATTTATGGCTATCTCATTCCTTTGCAGAATGGGCGAACTCACAGGCGACAACAAATACTTTACCGATGCTGCCAATCAGGTACTGAAATACAACAAATACCTTTGGTGTCCTGAAAAACAAATTTACTACCATTGCTTCCATACCGACAACAACGAACATGGAGTAGCTCACTGGAGTCGTGCCAATGGTTGGATTTTTATGGCTACTGCCGATTTGCTGGCCCGAATGCCAAAAAATCATCCTTTAAGAGCCAAAGTGATCCGCAACTTCCAACAACAAGCAAGCGGCGTGGCACGTTATCAGAGCCCGAATGGCATGTGGCATCAATTGCTCGACAAAGAAGACTCCTACGAAGAAATTACCGGCACAGCAATGTTTACTTTCGGTATGGCTCGTGGCGTGAAACAAGGCTGGTTGCACCCCGACTTTATATATGTTGCTCAACAAGGTTTACGTGGAATGATGTCGAAAATCACTCCTGAAGGTGATGTAACTGATATTTGTGTTGGCACTGGCATCATGCCGTCAATCCAGTATTACTACACCCGCCCCACTCAGGAAAACGACCCTATGGGCGAAGGCCCGGTATTACGCGCTTTGGTAGAAATGATTAATGCACCCAAATACACCGAAATAAGAGCAGAAGAGCAATATGACAAAATCGGCGCAAAAAGATAAATAAAAACAATCGCCAAGTATTTAAAAGAGGCTATAAACCAGATTATTATTTCGATCAAATGGTTCAAAAACATATTGTAGAACATGTTTTTGAACCATTTGTTTTTTCATCCCGGCTCAAACACAGAACAACAAACTAGCCTTCAACGCATTACCACACACCCCACATAACACTGCGAAAATCCGTGTACGCCCACAAAATACCTCAATTTATTTTATCAATCCATTAAAATTGAATATATTTGCCGAATACTATGCTGTGTGCGAACACAATAAAATGAACGCACACAAAAAATACAAAAATCACTACTCTACTTTCTACTCTGAATTCTATAATATGAGAAACTCAGCCATTATGAATTACAATGATTTAGGTGTTGAATTTAAATACCTTATTGTAAATGAGAAGGACAAAAAATTCGGGATATCTGTCAACACGGTAGGTTTTCAATCTATACAGCCGAATACCCCGTATCCGTTAACCGATCACCCCTCGGGATACTTTTTCAACGCTCAAAAAGGGCGTGTACTACGCGAATATCAATTGGTATATATCACCAAAGGGAAAGGAGTTTTATCGTTCGACAACGAAAACATGATTCCAATATGCAAAGGTCGATTGTTTGTTCTATTTCCCGGACAATGGCACACTTACCACCCTCAGCTGGAAACCGGATGGAATGAATATTACATTGGTTTCGAAGGTTCAATCATCGACAATATAGTTGAGAACTCATTTATTTCACTGGAAAATCCAATTCTGGAAGTGGGCTTCAACGAAGAGCTGGTCAACCTATTTTCGAGAGCCATTGAAATAGCAGAAGTAGACAAAACTGCCTCGCAGCAATATCTGTCGGGCATTGTGCTACACATGATCGGTCTTATCCTTTCTGTTTCGCAAAATAAGATTTTCGAAGTAGGTGATGTGATTCAGAAAATTGAGCAGGCGAAGATCATCATGAATGAAAATGTGTATAAAAACATCGATCCGGAAGAACTGGCCGAAAAGCTCAACACCAGCTACTCCTGGTTCCGAAAAGTGTTCAAGGATTACACCGGCTATGCCCCTGCAAAATATTTCCAGGAACTGAAGATACGAAAAGCAAAGCAACTACTCGTCGGCACATCGCACACAGTGAAAGAAATATCCTACATGCTCGATTACAACTCTACTGAGCATTTCTTCTCACTGTTTAAGAAAATGACAGGTTATACACCTTTGGAATATCGCTCGTTCGGACGAAATTCAAACATGAACGAAGATACACAAGAATAAAAAAAGACGGGATGATTCAAAAAAATGAATCATCCCGTCTTTTATATCTATAATTAGTTGCTTAGTTTTCCTCGTTCAAGAGTCCGGCTTTTCTTAATAACCAGAATGTAAGCGAAAGTACAACACCTACGACCGCTGCAAAGGCCATTCCCTTCAATTGTACAGTTCCGATACTGATTGATGCACCACTCACTCCCACAACAAACGTAACGGCACCAAGAACCATATTGCTATTTTTGCTAAAGTCCACTTTTTGCTCAACAAACATCCTGAACCCCTGCACAGCTATTACTCCATAAAGCAACATCGTAATACCACCCATCACAGCCGTAGGGATAGTTGAAATTGCAGCCGACACCTTACCTATACACGAAAACGCGATAGCCAGTAATGCAGCACCTCGAATCACCCATACCGAATACACACGGGTTATAGCCATTACACCAATATTTTCGCCATATGTTGTGTTGGGAGGTGAGCCTACCAATCCTGAAAAGATATTACTCAAACCATCGCCGAGCAATGATCGATGCAAACCAGGTTCTTTCATCAAATCAGAATCAGTAATTTTCCCTGTCACGATCAGATGGCTAATATGTTCGGCCAAAACCACAATACATGCTGGCGCGATAATAACCACACCATTCCAATCCAACACAGGAGCATGGAAGGTCGGCAATGCAAACCAGGCAGCATTACTTATCACCACCGTATCTACCATTCCCATAAAGAATGCCAGAATGTACCCCGCTATCGCAGCAAACAACACAGGAATAACTTGCAAAAATCCTTTAAACATAACACTTCCGGCAATCCCTACCAGCAGTGTAAACATGGAAACAATGACAACATTGGGCGAAACAACAAATGGTTGCACAACCTGCCCTACCGCTGTGGGCCATGGGGCCAAACCGGCTTGTTGGGCTGCCACCGGTGCTAATTCCAAACCGATGATAGCCACTACCGCCCCCATAACAGCCGGAGGCATTACCACATCGATCCAGGCAATTCCCCATTTTTTTACAACAAACGACATCAATACAAAGAATAATCCAAAAAAGATAAACCCTGCCTGCGCATGACTAAAACCTCCGTAAGAACTAATGATAAGCATCACCGGAGCGATGAATGCAAAACTGGATCCCAGATAGGCCGGAATTCCACCTTTGGTAATCCAGGAATAAAGCAATGTTCCAAACCCGTTCATCAGAAGCGCTATTGCCGGATCGACCCCTAATAATATAGGGACTAAAATAGTAGCACCAAACATAGCCGTAAGATGCTGAAAACTCAGAGGCAAGCTCTGTAATAATGGTAACTTTTCGTGAATTCCAATGGTACGACGTGCCATAATTTAAATTTTGTGGTTATATAACTAATAAAAAAATTCATTCATCGACTTCCGGCCTTCTGATATTGATACCCCACTTTACCATCAGAAGTGATAAAATACAACTTCAGTGTATCAGCGGCAACATTAATATAGGTAAATCCAAGTTCGGATACAGAATATACTGTTCGATTATTGGCTCCTGCAGCCCGAACATAGCCACCCGTACCAGTAACAATGAAATGAGTATAATCTGTCACATCCTTTGCATGCTCAAAATTATGATCATGTCCACTCAGATACCAGTCCACTTTATATTCATTGAACAATGGCAACAAATACTTTTTCAATTCCGGTGTATCGCCATGATGAGGAGCTGAGGAATATACAGGGTGATGTCCGGTCGTTATAATATATCTGGCTTTACTCGCAGCCAACAACGTTTTCAACCATTTATATTGGGGCACCGAGTCAATCTGGCTACTATCAGCAAGCATCTTGCAATCATTTAGAAAGCCTTGCGTGTCGAGAACTATAAACCGTACAGAATCCCGCACATTAAGCATTCGGGTAAAACTATAGTATCTTGATGGCATTTTCCAACGCTTACTCACAGCGGAATATTCAATCTCAGCATCAGGATGTCCATAATAATCATGATTACCTAAAGCAGGAAACCAGGGTATCTGCAAAGAGGAATCAGCATAAACAGATTCAAAGTTTATTTGCCAAAGGGGACTATCTACGCTATCAACTCCCATGTACTGAAAATTGTCGCCACAAGTAAGCACAAACTCAGCACCGGCATACGCAGCCACCTTCCCCATTTGCGCAGCAACACTTTTCTGTCCATCAGATCCGTTAAATCCCCAATCACTTAAAACAATGAAACGAAGAGAAGCATCTCCCGGCCTACGCAAAACCACATCCACCCCCGGATATCGATTTCCGTCTGCTACTCGCCAATCGTCGCAGGCAGCCATCGACAAAAGCAAGATCAGTCTTAGGATGAGGGAGAGAGATTTTTTCATATCGACATTTATTCAGCATACAGTAGCTATTCAATTATCGTGACAATATAAATCGCCATGGCTTATTCTTCCATTCATCGCCTGCATAGTCAATCCCCACCCGCGGTGCAGTTTCGAACCGTTGCACTACAGGAGCGTCAAGAATATAAATCCGCTCCGATAGAGACAAATCCTCCGCGTAAAAAGATTTATCAATTTGCAATTCACGCCCTACCCTCCCCGAACCAATTATATTGTCGATGCCACGAATCAAAACAGCCTGCGGAAAACCAATATCACCTGTGACAAAGTTCAACATCCAATACATTCCGTAGATAAGGTACACATACACGCAACCACCATCAGCATACATCACCTCTGTCCTTGACGTACGTCCCTTACTGGCATGACAGGCCTTATCTTCTTCGCCCAAATACGCTTCGGTTTCGGTAATCCTATATTGTTTCAACGTTCCATCATCAAAACGGCGAACGAGAATTTTGCCCAACAACTGCTGTGCTACATCTACTGCATTGCTTTTGAAAAAATCATTGGAAAGTCGGTTCATAGTACAAACATACTTATTTTTCCTTTTAAAATAAAGTGCTGAGTGCCACAAAAAAAGGCTTCGAAAAAAAGCTTCGAAAAAACTTTGGTATTCCAAATTAAAAGAGTATTTTTGCAGTCCGTTTATTATCCCAGTGTAATAGTCAGTTTTGAACGGTGTAAACATCCTATTTTGTGCCGATTAGCCTCACCAGAATAGTGATTGATCCCGATTAAAAAGGACACAATTATTAATCAAAAACATTTTTAAATAAAGTGGATACTTTAAGTTACAAAACCATTTCTGCCAACAAAGCTACAGTGCAGAAAGAATGGGTAGTTGTGGATGCTACCGATTTGGTATTGGGACGTATGGGTTCAAAAGTTGCTAAACTTTTGCGCGGAAAATACAAACCAAACTACACTCCTCACGTTGATTGCGGTGATAATGTAATTATTATCAATGCAGAAAAAGTTCAATTAACAGGCAACAAATGGACAGATCGCGTATACTTGCGTCACACTGGTTACCCAGGTGGTCAACGCGAAATGACTCCTGCTAAATTGATGGAAAAAAGCCCTGAAAAGCTGATTAAAAAAGTGGTTAAGGGTATGTTACCAAAAAACCGTCTGGGAGCACAACTTTTGGGCAATTTGTATGTATTCGGCGGTGCTGAACACAATATGCAGGCTCAACAACCAAAACAAATCGATTTAAACTCACTTAAATAATCAGTATGGAAGTAACAAATGCCTTAGGAAGAAGAAAAGCGGCTGTAGCTCGTGTTTTCGTAAGCGAAGGAAGCGGACAAATCACTATCAACAAACGTGATATTTCTGTATATTTTCCATCACCAATCTTGCAATATGTTGTAAAACAACCTCTAAATACATTAGGAGTTGTAGAAAAATACGATATCAAAGTAAACCTGAACGGTGGTGGTTTCAAAGGTCAAGCTGAAGCTTTACGTTTGGCAATCGCTCGCGCATTGGTAAAAATCAACGCTGAAGACAAACCAGCATTGAAATCTGAAGGATTCATGACACGTGATCCACGTGAAGTTGAACGTAAGAAACCAGGTCAACCAAAAGCTCGCAAGAGATTCCAGTTCTCAAAACGTTAATATTCATTTTTCGATATACGTTCATTTTTCCTCATTGGACAAATTGTACGGTTCATTCGAAAACAGAATTCGTTTAGTATCTAAATTGACGGGACTCAGAAACACTGGATGACTACCCGACAATTGATTTTCAAAGAAAGTAAACAAAACAAAAACAAACAAAATGTCAAGAACAAATTTCGAACAATTATTAGAAGCCGGTTGCCACTTTGGTCACCTGAAACGCAAATGGAATCCAGCAATGGCTCCCTACATTTTCATGGAGCGCAACGATATCCACATCATCGATTTGCACAAAACAGTTGTGAAAGTTGATGAAGCTGCTGCTGCACTGAAACAAATTGCAAAATCAGGACGTAAAGTTCTTTTCGTAGCTACTAAAAAACAGGCTAAAGACGTTGTTGCTGAAAAAGCAACTGCTGTAAACATGCCTTATATTACTGAGCGTTGGGCTGGTGGTATGTTAACCAACTTCCCTACTATCCGTAAAGCGGTTAAGAAAATGACAACCATTGACAAAATGGCTACTGACGGAACGTTCGACAATATCTCTAAACGCGAAAAACTTCAAATTACCCGTCAACGCGAAAAACTTGAAAAGAACCTTGGTTCTATCGCTGACCTTACCCGTCTGCCTTCAGCTTTATTCGTAGTAGATGTAATGAAAGAGCACATCGCAGTAAAAGAGGCTCAACGTCTGGGTATCCCTGTTTTTGGTATCGTAGATACAAACTCAAACCCTAACGGTATTGATTTCGTAATTCCTGCTAACGACGACGCAACAAAATCAGTTGATGTAATTTTGGGTGCAATGGTTGAAGCGATTCAGGAAGGTTTGGAAGAGCGCAAAGTTGAAAAAGTTGATACTGAAGCAGCTGAAGCTCCTGCAGCAAAAGAAAAGAAATCAAGAGTTGCAAAAAAACCAAGAACTCAGAAAGAAGATGAAGAAGCGTTGAATGCCAACGTAGCTAAAAAATTCATCAAAGAAGAAGAATAAGATTCCTTGGCAACAGGGACGTTTTACTATTTACTATTAAAGTAAACTGTAGATCGATTCATGTACAAGATCTTTTCAAATAAATAAGCGAGTTACGAGTTCTAAAAGCAATTTTAGCTTGTAACTCGTTTTTCTTGAAAACATATTACAAAACAATCAAAAAAATATTACTATTATGGCAGTAACAATGGCAGATATTTCGAAATTGCGTACCATGACCGGTGCCGGTATGATGGATTGCAAAAATGCATTGAATGATGCAGCAGGCGATTTCGAAAAAGCAATTGAGATTATTCGTAAAAAAGGACAAGCAACAGCTGCAAAACGTAGCGATCGTGAAGCTGCAGAAGGTTGTGTGTTAGCAGGTACAAATGGTGGCTTTGCTGCTATCATCGCCTTGAAATGTGAAACTGACTTCGTTGCAAAAAATGCTGATTTCGTTGCTTTGGCTCAAACAGTGTTGGATGCAGCTTTGGCTAACAAACCAGCTACAGTTGCTGAACTAACTGCTATCGTAATTGATGGCCGTACGCTTGCTGAAATCATCACTGACCGTTCAGGTATCACTGGTGAAAAAATGGAAGTAGACTTCTACGAAATTGTTGAAGGCGCTTATGCAGCTGCATACATCCACCCGGGAAATAAACTGGCTACAATTGTAGCATTTGCTGAAGAGAATGTTGAATACGAAACAGCTCGTGGTATCGCTATGCACATTGCTGCAATGTCGCCAGTAGCTATCGACGAATCAGCTATCCCTCAAAAAGTAAAAGACAATGAGCTTGCTGTAGCTATCGAAAAAACAAAAACTGAACTTGTTGCAAAAGAAGTTGAAGTTGCGTTGAAGAAAGCGGGTATCAACCCTGCTCACGTTGATAGCGAAGCGCATATTGAATCAAATATGGCTAAAGGTTGGATTACTGCTGAAGTGGCTGAACAAGCTCGCTCAATCAAAGAAACAGTAACTGCTGAAAAAACGGCTACTTTACCAGAGCAAAAAGTAAACAGCATTGCTGCCGGACGTATGGCTAAATTCTTCAAAGAATGTACTCTTTTGGAACAAAAATACGAAGGTGGCGGTGAAGATGCTGGAAAAATCACTGTAAAGGAACTTCTTGCAAAAAAACAACTTACCTGCAACGCGTTCAAACGTGTAACTTTGAACCAGGAATAATTCCACACTCAATGATATGCAAAACGCCTTTCAGATTTACTCTGAAAGGCGTTTTTCTTATTTGAAATATAAGGCCAATATAATTTGATTCAACTATCATATTTGAATCATTGATTCAGCACAACAAGCTGGAACAAAATGATGTTTATCTCTGCACTATCACTTTTTTATTCCCTATAATATAAAACCCGTTTTTAAGGTGATTGATTGCTTCTTTCTGAGTATATTTTGCAGGTAGTATCAACTGCCCATACAGATTATACACCTCAACCAGTTTATTATCTTCAGCATCAACTGATTCTACACCGGTGTAGACAGAAGCACCTGCCAGAAATTTAGCGGTAGCATCCTTGAGGTTAGCGATCACAGTTGCACACTCATTAATGGTACTGTAGGTTTGCTGAAGTGCAGTTTGAAGATTGGTGTATAATGCTCCATAAGTCACTTTAGGAAATTTATTCATAGCAACCTGCGCACTATCTCTGGCTGCATTCCACAAAAAGCTTTCTACACTTTCAATTGATTGATCAGTATAGATTTTCACGTTATCAATCAACAATTTGGGACCTGCCCCCGAACCGTTGGTAGAACAACTGGCACCTACGCTTATTTCGCCCTGAAAGATATTGCTAAAAGTTGCACTGATTGATGGAGTACTCCATACTGATGCCGGATAACTAACGGTAGCGTCATAGATATTTGTACTTCCATTTCTAAACCCATTAAAGTTCGCAATGACTGAAGTAGCTGCCGTATTACCATTATAAGCATCATACATCATAACATACTTTCCGGCAGGCATCAACGTTTTTTGAGTAAACTGAACAGCATTTCCCGATCCCCAACCCGAGGAAACACCTAAACAAGCACCTGCGGAGGATCCGTTTTTATCAACAGAAGGTACTGTTATATTATTGAATTTGAATCCGGTTCCATATACCATCGTTGCAGTAAATGTGGAATTACTTACAACGACACTTCTATTAGTCCAGTTGGTTACATTATACGCATAAGCACTGGTGTACCCCAAACCGTTCCACATATTTACAGCACTTGTATTTAATGTGGCTGCACCCACAACATTGTAAGTTACTGGCGAAGCATCAAAACCTGCATTCTGCAATACCAATACAGTTACATCATTCGTTGGCTCCTTGGGAGCCGGAGCATTGACAGAAACAAAAGATCCGTTTACAACTGATACAAGTATTCTGCTATTAGCAGGAACATTAACATCACCTGTAACTTTTCCTGAACCGGTAATAATGGCCAAACCAACAGTTTTATCTGCACTTCCACTATTCGTCAAATAGGCACTGATTGAATCAGTTCCTTGTTGAGCCAAAATGGTGCCCGATGTTACAAAAACACGAAGTGCATTCCCCACACTATGAGATGCAGTTAAATTAAAATGAGCTATTGACTTACCATTTGCGATATCTGTTGGCACTGAAAAAACCGGAGCACCATCAGATAAACTGATTGCCTTCATGTCAGCGTTGCTCGAACCCGTAAAATTACTCACCAACATATAGCGAATACTATCCGGATCAGTGGCAATTATACCATTCCATCCTGCTGGTAGAGAATCACGTAGTGAAATGGTCTTTGCCGCAAGTGCACTGGTTTGCGCCGAACTTATTCCACTATAATAAATCATCTGACGACGATCCACCACATCACCAATAGCTACCGTTTTGCTGGCTGTACTGTACAAAGGATAAAAATTAGTAGTATAAATTGAGTTAGTGGAAGCTCTATCACCAAAAGCCATATTCGTACTTCCGGGAGTAACAATACCAATTTGATTATCGATGTTTGCCCACGAGCTTGCAAATGTCACAGTACTTGCACCATTGGTTTGATACCTGCCTCCGCCATGATAGATGGTTCGCTGAAGTTTAGTGAAGTCATCAGTACTAACAGCCAGAAGTCCACCGCGAGCGCCCGTGATAGTTACAGCAGCAGCGGCTTTTACGTAATCAAGGTAAATCAGAGCATTTCCCGGAGTAGAATACAACGCAAAGTTATTTGTCAGCGACGCATCATTTGTATTAACAACACCGTTCATGGTATAACTATTTCCTTTCAGGACATAAACACCACTCGTTACCGGAGTCGCATTGGTAGCTTTTCCACTTACGGTGTACCAACCAAGAATATTCCCTGTATTATTTGCTTTATAAGGAACTACTATTTTATTCTTGTCGGGACTGTTCGTTGCAAAATAGCCGGTATAACTACTAATGGCCGGACTCCATGAAAAACAAGTAAATCTTTCTTTCGTGCTTGCTCTTACGATATTCTGCGTACTAAAAACTTCTGCTTTTTCATGTGACTTACTAAAATCCGACCAATTAGTAGGTGTCAACGTGGCAGTAGAAGCCATTTCGTGCATCAACCAGGTCATCATCACACGGTGAGCCTGAACGCCCATGCGACGTGCTCCCACATCAGCCCGAAGCAACCAACTTCCATCAGTAGTCGTACTTTGACGGGCCTTGATGTTTTTATAGGCAAGATTCTCCAACAATAAAGCATTTGGATCTCTAAGAAAACACGCTATCGTAGAATAAGAGGTGATTTGGTCGTACAAAAACAAACTCCAGTCATTGCCATTGGGCATTGCCAACTCACCATCTGCCAAAGCCAATTTACTCAAAACATTATCAAACACTTGCTGATTATTATGCATTAAGGCATTTGTTTTCCATACCTCACTTCCATTTACTCCTGTCTGAAACATTTTTAATGCCAAAAGGCTTTCGCCTAATTCCTGCATCACAACATTCTGATAGGAAGTATGAAAATAATTATGGTTCTGCAAGGTATAATCGTCAAAAAGATTTTTTCCCAGATACAAATCCTTTACTGTTTTTGTATTATAAGCGGGATCAACAACCGTCAAATCCGTTGCATCATTAATATGCGAATAACAGTTGATCGCAAATGCTCTCAACTTATCATACCACTGAGTAGCCAACGCATCATTAGGATACAGACCTAAAGCACAAGCAAGAATATTCGTTTCCCAACCATTTTCCTCGGCTTTGGTGTCAAGAGAGAAGCCTGTAGGAATGGTTCGACCCAATTCATAGTTACACTCTGCTTTTACAAGGTTGTATACATATTGTTTTTGCGAGACTGTTAGCGAATCATATTGAAAAAAAGCTGAATAGGCAACCGACATCGACCACAATGAGCTTTCCCACACATTATCGGATGTACTGGTAGACCCCCAATAATCACCGGCAGCACAGGTTTTGAATTTATTGGCTTTGTGGGTTGAGTAGGCAAATATCAAACTTTTACGAGCCATTTTATTCACATCGCTCCAGGTCACTCCCGCTGGCAATGTTACTTTTCCCTGGCCATATTTGAAAAGAAATGCACAAATCATTGATAAGTCAGCATTCGGGCGAACTCCCTGTTCATTGCTGCCTGCATTATTTTCACCTTTAAAATATCCGCAGGCTTCGCCAAGGCTGTTGGTTGCAGCTGCATCTGTATAATCAGCTTTTACATAAGTCATAAAGTTGGCCAACATTTGCAACAAGTCACTTTTCATAGTGGTTTCGTTTACAAAAGTGGAGTTGATGATCCCTTCTGTTGGTGAACTAACGGCATCCTCAGTTCCCCCTACAATGGTTTGGGCATGCGATGCAACTGATGATAGCAAGAATAGGAATAAAAATTTGATGTAATGTTTACTCATCATATTAAATTGAATGGGTTGTAAGTGTTTTATTAACTGGATTTTTCAACATACAAATATAAATTAGATTTAATACAGAAAAGGCGAAAAAAACGTCATAAAAGTAGACGTATAATCACAGACAAGTCTATTATAAAATACCATCTGATTTCTAATAGAACTTTACGTACACTTTATTGAATGAAAAATTATCATCAGAATAATCGGTATGGATTAATTTTGCTGCACTATCAAAATCATATAAATAAGAATCATATATTGATGAAAAAACGTCTACTCACATTCTTTAGCTTAGCTATTTATTTAAGTTCATTTGCACAGACTCTACCCTTAAAGCAGGATGTATTTGCAAAAATGAAACTTGTCAACGATTACTGGATTTCGACAAATACATCTCCCGGCAATAATCAATGGGCAAGAGCTGTGTACTTTGCCGGTAATCTCGACTTCTACAAGTATTATCCAAAAGATTCATATTTGCAGTATGCTACCTCATGGGCCAATAATTACAACTGGGGACTCAACGGAGGCACTTATACGCGTAATGCCGACAATCAAACCTGTGGGCAGGCATATATCGACATGTACAAGCTCGACTCAATAAAACAGCCATCGAAAATAGCTGCCATCAAAAACAGTATCGACAATATGGTATACAGCAGCTCTTCTGCCGACTGGACCTGGATAGATGCTATTTTCATGTCGATGCCCGTGTTTGCTCGCTTGGGCGTACTTACCGGAGATTCCATTTATTTCAATCGCATGTATGATTTGTATGCCTACAACAAATATACCCTTGGCTTGTATAACTCCAGCGAAGGACTTTGGTACCGTGATGTGAATTACAAACCGCCTTACGCTACGAAAAACGGACAGGATTGTTATTGGTCTCGTGGAAATGGCTGGGTAGTGGGAGCTCATGTACGCATATTACAACTGTTACCGCTGAAAGATTCGCACAGAGCAGAATACATCCAAACATTTCAGGCAATGGCAGCGGCACTCAAAGACCGCCAACGGGAGGATGGTTTCTGGAACCCAAGCCTGGATGATGCCAATGAATACATAGGTCCCGAAACAAGTGGTACTGCCTTTTTCACCTATGGCTTAGCCTGGGGCATTAATAATCACCTACTCGATTCGGCGACCTATTCTCCGGTTGTAGCTAAAGCATGGAATGGTCTAGTAAATACTGCTATTCAAGCCAATGGGTTCTTAGGATACGTACAAGGCGTTGGAGCAGCTCCAGCTTTGGCAGTATCTACTTCCACGCAGGATTTTGGCGTTGGGGCTTTTCTTATGGCTGGCACCGAAGTGCAAAAGTTATGCACCGGCACCATCCCTGCTCCGGTCAATTTCTCGCTTAAATCGGTCAAAGCCATCGACCAAACTCACATTTTGGTATCGTTCAATCGCAAAGTGGATGTCACATCAGGCATTATCGCTACCAATTATTCCGTGAACAATAGCATTACAGTAAATGCAGCCACAACAACTCCGAACGATAGTGCGATCAATCTTACCGTCAGCACAATGCCTTACGGTGCTTATCAACTTTCGGTTTCGGGCATTCGAAGTACCAAAAATGAAACCATTGAAAGTGGCGACAATAAATCATTTGTGCTGAGCAATGTAGTAAGCGTAACTGCTAGCGGATATGAATCCGGCACTACCAATACGGCCGATAAAACGTTGGATTACGACTTCAACACCCGATGGTCATGCGACGGTAAAGGCCAGTGGATTTTGTACGACCTTGGCGCACTGAAAATGGTAAACTCTGTTGACCTTGCTTTTTTTAATGGAAACATTCGCAAAGGCATTTTTGCTATCAACCTGATGAAAACATTAACCGATAGTGTACAGGTATTCAATGGCAGATCAAGCGGCACCACCGCTGCCTTAGAAAACTATGATTTCACTGATCAACAAGCGCGATATGTAAAGATCATTGGGCAGGGAAATACCTCCAGCACATGGAATAGCATCACCGAAACCCGCATCAACTGGACAGATATACCATCAGCAGTCGATAACATTTCGGCGGACGACTTTTTCTTTGTATCACCCAACCCATATAGCCACGGTATTTTAAAAATATCAGCGGGTAGCAAAGCCCGCAAGGTAATTATTGCTGATTTGAGTGGAAAAACGATACAGATACTAACCCCCGAAAGTAATTCGCTAAGCAATTTGAATTTACAAGCAGGCGCATATATTATTAGTGTCCGTTTCGACCAAAATACATCAAGTAAGTTATTGATTGTAAAATAATTCCATCCAGCGCTTTTTTCGTGATAAAGGGTCAGCAGTTTATTGCTGGCCTTTTATTTTACATTTTCTTTCAAAACAGCATCGAGTTAAGAAAAAATAAATACCTTTGTGATTCAAACTTCACCATTAAAAACAAACTATCATGTCAATTCCATTCATTATCATTGGAGTACTCATCGTACTTTTTATCATTTCCGGTTTTGTCACTGTCAATCAGGGCTACGTAGCTGTTATCACCATTTTCGGTAAATATCGTCGTATCATGGGGCCGGGGTTAAATTTCAAGATCCCGTTTATCGAATTAGTTCACCGTCGTGTATCTATCCAAAACCGATCGGTTGAACTGGAGTTTCAGGCGGTAACACAAGATCAGGCGAATGTGTATTTCAAAGCCATGCTGCTGTATGCCGTGCTCAATCAGTCGGAAGACGTGATTAAAAACGTAGCTTTCAAATTTGTGGACGATCGCAACTTTATGCAGGCGCTTATTCGCACCATCGAAGGTACCATTCGTAGCTTTGTGGCCACAAAAAAACAAGCTGAAATCCTCGGACTGCGCACCGAAATCATTCAGGAAGTAAAAAAACACCTCGACGACACCCTTGAAGAATGGGGCTATCATATGATTGACATTCAGCTGAACGACATTACATTCGACGAAGAAATCATCAAATCGATGGCGCGCGTGGTAGCATCCAGCAACCTGAAAGCGGCTGCCGAAAACGAAGGTCAGGCATTGCTGATTACCAAAACCAAAGCTGCCGAAGCCGAAGGTAACGCCATTAAAATTTCCGCTCTGGCCGAAAAAGAAGCAGCACAACAACGCGGGCAGGGTATAGCTCTTTTCCGCGAAGAAGTGGCCAAAGGGATGGCTCAGGCAGCCAAAGAAATGAACAGTGCCGATTTGGATGCTTCCTTCCTGCTGTTCTCGATGTGGACCGAAGCCATCAAACATTTTGGCGAAACCGGCAAAGGAAACGTTATCTTCCTGGATGGTTCTACCGACGGGATGAACAAAACCATGACCCAAATGATGTCGATGATGCAACTCAGCAAAGAAGCTGGGGCCATGCCCATTACAGGCAAAAAGCCAGCGAATTAAGTCATTACC
>JBJOOU010000209.1:0-10648 GCA_046051105.1 Bacteroidota bacterium | reverse complement strand
GGAATTTTCGCCATAATACATTAGTTATAAGTGCATTAAATATAGCAAAAACTATTCAGATATACAAGAAAACTTGTAACAAAAAAAGGTGCCCAAAACTTTTTGGACACCCTCTTTTTTTTGTACTTTTGCAGGCCTGTTTTCGATGAAAATAGTGCAGGACTGAGATAATTATTTATTAGCAAACGAATTAACCGGTCGACAGAATTGTTACTCAAACTTTACGACAAGAATCCGAATCCGGCGCAAATCCGGCACATTGCTGAGGTGTTGCGCAATGGTGGAATCATTATTTTTCCCACCGATACTGTGTATGCTTTTGGTTGTAGTATTTTTAATGCCTCCGGTGTTGAATTTATAGCACGCATAAAAAATCATGATATGCGACGAAACAATCTTTCGTTTATTTGTCATGAGCTGAGTCAGGTAAGCGAATTCGCTAAAATGGATGACGAGGCTTTTAAAATGATGCGCCGAAACATGCCTGGTCCATTTACCTTTATTCTCAACGGTAGCAGCAAACTTCCGAAACTTTTCAAGAACAAGAAAACGGTGGGTATTCGTATGCCGGACAATGAAATTACGCTTGCAATTGTGCGAGAGTTAGGAAATCCGCTGATGACAAGTTCGATTTTCACAAACGAAGAAAGCGAAGAATATTATACCGACCCGGAACTGATAGAAGAAAAATACGGCCATCAGGTAGATCTGGTTATTGATGGTGGTATGGGCGGATCTATCCATTCTACCATAGTGGATTGCACTGGGGATGAGCCGGAGATTATTCGCGAAGGTGCAGGAAGTTTGGTGTGAATTAAATGGTTGACATAACACAAGGGGAAAATCAGATAAGATGATTTTCCCCTTTTTTTGTGTTTAGCACAGGTATATTCGGTGTTTAGTATATTCAGGTTTAATACTGAAGTCTATAGATTTTTTGTATAAAAAAACATCTTGTAGTGACGAACTGTATTTTTGTGCAGTAATAGTGTCATTTTGTCTATTTAATGAGGCTTTTATTTTTGTTTTCTTTGCGTGACAAACAATATCAACTTCTCAATTTTTTTTTGACTATCTGATACGAACATGAAAAAGACAAAACTTCTTTTATTCCTTTTGATATTTTCCTTTACCGGAATTTTTGCGCAGCGCCATATGGAAAAACTAAACCGGGGTTTGGTAGCTGTGAAAACTTCAACGAACTCGGTTTTTCTATCGTGGCGATTACTTGGAAGTGATCCTGATAACATAGGTTTTAATTTATATAGAAATGGCGTTAAGATAAATTCCGTTCCTATAACAACAGCTACCAACTATACGGATGCTTCATCCTCAGGGACTACATATACGGTGAAAGCAGTTTTGAATGGAATTGAAACGGGGGAGTCGAATTCTTCGTCCGTTTGGGCAGGCAATTATCTGGATATTCCAATGTCAGTTCCGGCCGAAATGACAATGCCGGATGCTTCAACCTGTACTTACTCGCCCAATGATTGTAGCGTTGGGGATGTAGATGGCGATGGTGAGTATGAAATTGTGGTAAAATGGGATCCATCCAATGCGAAAGACAATTCACAGTCGGGATATACCGGTAATGTTTATTTGGATTGCTATAAGTTGAATGGAACTAAGCTGTGGCGAATTGATTTGGGCAAAAATATTCGTGCCGGAGCACATTATACCGATTTTGAGGTAGAAGATTTTGATGGAGATGGAAAGGCGGAAGTGTGTTGCAAAACTGCTCCGGAGACTATAGATGGATTGGGTAGCTTTTTGAGTAAAGGTCCGGCTGCATCGGATGTGGATGCAACTGATTATAGAAATACTTCAGGATATATTTTAACTGGTCCCGAATATCTAACTGTGTTCAGTGGATTGACGGGAGCCGAACTCTCTACTGTGAACTACAATCCGGGTCGAGGTACAGTGTCGGCTTGGGGTGATAGTTACGGAAATCGGGTGGATCGTTTTCTGGCCTGTACGGCTTATCTGGATGGCTTGCACCCAAGTATTGTGATGTGTCGTGGCTATTATACACGTGTAGTGCTTACTGCATGGGATTTCAAAAACGGAGCACTGACTCAGCGTTGGATCTATGATTCGAACTCTCCAAACGGTGCTAATGCGGCCGGCCAGGGAAATCATAACCTTAGCGTGGGAGATATTGATGACGACGGAAAAGATGAAATCGTATATGGAGCATCGGCTTTTGATGATAACGGAAAGTGCTTGTATTCCACAGGCCTGGGACATGGAGATGCCATGCATCTTTCAGATTTGGATCCGGATAGAAAGGGGCTTGAAGTATGGGAGGTGCACGAAAGTACCGGAGCTGCTTATGGTTATGAAATGCATGATGCTAAAACAGGCGCAATTATATGGGGTACTTTTACCGGTTCTGATAATGGGCGTGGCTTGGCTGCCAACGTGAGTACCACTACCCGTGGATTCGAAATGTGGAGTGCGTCAGGCCCCGGAGTTTCTGATTGCAAGGGGAATACGATTGCAACCAGCAGCCCGTCTATGAACTTTCGTATCTATTGGGATGGTGATTTGCAAGACGAATTGCTGGATAATGTGACTATATCAAAATATGGAGTAGGCTCATTACTATCTGCCAGTGGATGTTCTTCAAACAATGGAACTAAAGCTACCCCGAATTTATCTGCCGATATTTTGGGCGACTGGCGCGAAGAGTTGATCCTTCGTACTTCGGATAATACAAAACTTCGTATTTATACAACTACTATCCCTACTGCCAATAAGTTATATACATTGATGCATGATGCTCAGTATCGTGATGCTGTTGCTTGGCAAAATGCAGGGTATAATCAACCACCGCATGCCGGTTTTTATATAGGCGACGATATGGATGCTGCGCCAGTATCGGCTATATACGACAATGATAAGCGCTGGAAATCGGGTACAATATGGGATGAAAATACAACAACTGCGTGGAATGATAGTACCAATGCGTTATCAACTTTCAAGAGTGGAGACAAAGTACTGTTTGATTTATCGGCAGGTGCTAATGCAGTGATAACAGTTACCGGCGATTTAGTTCCTGAACGAATGAAAGTAAATTCGCCCTACAATGTATCACTTTCTGGAACTGGTACCCTGAACGGAACCATGGATGTGAAGAAAATTGGTGCTGGAAGTCTGACTTTCAATAACAACAATAATTATACAGGAACTACAACGGTTTGGGGTGGCACATTCACTAATAATGGAGTGTTGGCAGCCAGTGATGTTACTACTTGGTCGTTTGCAACATTGGGCGGTAGTGGTACATTTGGCGGAAATGTGACTTTAGGAAACAATAGCTATTTTACACCGGGTGCCGTTGCAGGGACTCCAGCTAAAATTACTTTCCTGAAAAATTTAAAGGAAAATGGAATGGTGGCGTATACGCTTGATATGACCGTATCTGCTGGAGTGGTTACGGCCAATGATACGATTAGTGTTGGTGGTGACTGGACAATCAGTGGCAAAAGTACGATTGCGTTGAATGTAGTGGGTGGAACATTGCCTGTGGGCGACTATACCATAGGCCGTTGCGGAGGATCAATTGTTGGAACAGTCACCAGTTATAAAATAACGGGAGTGCCATCGAATCTGAGCTATTCATTACAAATCCGAAATGGTGCGATTGTTCTTCACGTAGTGGCTCCGCGTGAATTGATATGGAAAGCGGCAGTTGATACCAAATGGGATTATGACAAAACTCAAAATTGGGTAGATCAAGCGCAGACTGTACAAGCATTTATTTCCAATGATTCTGTTCTGTTTAATGATGATGCATTGACAAAGTATGTGTTGGTAAATGAACGGGTAGTTCCTGCTCAGATTACCGTGGATGCGACAGCTAATTATACTATTAGCGGAACCGGTTCTATTGATGGTATTGGAGGCTTGATTAAGAATGGCACAGGTAAGCTCACTCTTGCCAGCGCAAATAAATTTACTGGAAAAACCTACCTAAATAATGGGACTCTTGAACTGACCTCAATGGCAGACGGGGGAGAGCCATCTCCGATTGGAGCTGCGTCGGGCGATCCATCGAACATTGTATTTAATGGTGGCAAATTAAGCTATATTGGTGCTTCAGCTACTATTGATCGGGGATTGACTTTGGGTGCCGGAGGGGGAACTATTTCAATTGGGTCATCTGGTACCACATTAACCACGGCTAAACTTACAGGGTCGGGAAAATTGATAAAGGAAGGCACCGGACGTTTGGCTTTTTCTGTGGCAAATAATTATACAGGAGGTACGGTTATAAAGGGTGGTTCAATTGGATTAGTCAATGATGTGGCAAATACTTCGGGGCTCGGAACGGCAGATACAATCACATTTCAGGGTGGAACATTGGTAATGTTCGACAGCAATACTACTGATAATACATCTTACTGGAACATAAAAGTTCCGACTGGTTATGTTGGGACATTGAATACTGATGGACTTTCTACTATAAATGGTACGTTGACAGGTGGCGGAACTTTATACTATTACAGCAATTATTCTGGAAATATTCTGGCATCAAATGCATCAAAATTCACTGGTACCATCAATGCCACAACGGATGCAGATGGAGGATTATTTGCTCTGTATAATAGTAATGGTTATGCAAATGCGAAGATTGTTTTGAATAACCTGGTGACCATGATTTATCGTCCAACAGCCAATATCACTTTGCCGGTGGGAGATCTGACGGGGCAGGTAAATTCAGTACTTGGTGCAGGCGGATCATCGGCATGCACGGTAACCTGGGAAATAGGAGCCCGCAATGCCAATTCTACTTTCAATGGGGCCATTACCAATGCGCAATATACATCGACCGGCGCTGTGGCCGCGGTCAAAAAAGTAGGTACAGGAATCTGGACTTTGACCAATGTCAGTACATTTACCGGTGGTACGGCTATCAATGGCGGAACCATCATGGTAAACAATACTACAGGTAGCGGTTTGGGAACAGGCGCGGTATCGGTAAACACAGGAGGTACATTGGCCGGAACAGGAACGATCTCTGGTGCTGTGACTGTAAACGATGGAGGAACTATAGCCCCCGGAAATGGTACAGGTACATTTACCATTAGCAATAATGTAAGCATTGGAACAGGCGGTATTTTGTCGATTGATGTAGATAAAACCAATTCGAAATCGGATCTGTTGACGCTCACCGGTAAGCTGACAATGGCGGGTAAATTGCAAATCAATGCATTAAATACGACTACTTTTGCATCCGGCGATTCCATCAAAATAGTAAACGGAACAGTAGTCGGCACACCTACTGAGATTATTCCTGCCAGCCCCGGCGATGGTTTGTACTGGGATGTAACTGATTTTGCCAATCTGGGAGTGATTAAGGTGAAAAAGATTACCGGACTGAAACAACAGTATCTGGCTGGCAAGATTTACCCGAATCCATTTAAAAATACCCTGAAAATTCAGTTAGAAGAAACACTTCAGAATGCTGATCTGCAAATTGTGAATTTGGTGGGTGAAATAGTATTTAAATCAAGTTTTAAAGAAACGGATACGATCAATCTGAATCTGGAACATCTGCAAACAGGCGTTTACCTGTTGCAGATAAAAGATGGCGATAAAGTGGTTTCGCAAAAGTTGGTAAAACAGTAAGTAGATTTGTCAAGCCGCAAAGTAAGCAATCTTCAAAATATTGTTTACTTTGCGGTTTCGTATTTTATAAAGTTCAGTTGTGAAAAAAGTAATCCACATTCAGCTCCGAGCAATCGTATGGTTGCTTCTTTTCTTTTTTGCGGGTCATTCATTTGCCCAATCGGTAAAACTTCACTGGATCGATTCCCGTTCGGCGACTCAGGCCGGAGTCAGTTTTGGAGTCCCCTTTCCAAAAGGGAAGGTGACTAAATCGCAGGCATTCTCGCTGGTCGATGCTAAGAACCAAAGTCTGGCATTGCAGACATGGCCGATGGCTTACTGGCCCGATGGTAGTATAAAATGGTTGGGGTGTGCAGCGGTGGCCAATGCAAGTGATTCGTTCTTTCTTATGCCGATAAAGAAAGCTGCGCTTCCGAAGCCGATGGCTGTTACGCAAAGTGATGCATCCATTGAAATAAATACCGGAGCAGCCGATTTTTGTATTGCCCGAAATGGAAATTCAATCCTGAAATTCATTCGGATAGATAATAAAACGGTCGCCGAAAATGGTCGATTGGTTGCTTCATTAGAAAAGAGAACTGGCGAAGATGAAATTCAATATCGTCATTTTCAGTCGGAAATCACCAATGCGGAAGTAGAACAAACCGGAGCTGTGCGTACGGTGGTAAAAATTACGGGCGTACACAAGCAACTGAACGCTGAAAAACGACTCTTTCCTTTTACCGTTCGCTTGTATTTCTATGCCGGACAAAAGTCGATGCGCATGGTGCATAGCTTTATTTACGATGGTGATCAGCAATCGGATTTTATTAAATCGCTCGGAGTGCAGTTTGATGTGCCAATGCGTGAGTCGCTGCACAACCGTCATATCCGTTTTGCCGGAGATAAAAACGGACTTTGGTCAGAATCTGTAAAGCCATTGATCGGGCGCTATCCTTTCACTTTCAGAAATGAGAAGAATCTCGCCGAAAAACAGTTTGCCGGCGAACGTTTGCCTGAAATTACTTCGGAGGATGAACGTGCTTTTGATTTTTATAACGATTTCCCTGCCTGGAACGACTATAAGTTGACGCAGCTAAGTGCCAATGGATTTTCTATTTATAAACGTACTAACAATAAAAGTTCCTGGTTGCATGCCGATGATGGCGATCGCGCAAAGGGGCTGGCGTTGGTGGGCGATGTGTCGGGTGGTTTGGCTGTTTCGCTGAAAGATTTCTGGCAATCATACCCGGCTACTTTGGAAGTGAACGATGCCCGCACGCCAAAGGCAAAACTGACTGTTTGGTTGTGGGCGAAAGAGGCGGATGCGATGGATTTGCGGCATTACGACACCATTCCACACGGTCTCGAAGCGACTTACGAAGATGTTCAGCCCGGATTGAGTACGCCCAATGGCATTGCCCGCACCAGCGAACTGACTTTGATTCCTTTCTCAACCTTACCAACCAAACAGGAAACTGCCGAATTAGCGCAAATGGGGGTAACTCCGCCTCAGTTGGCCTGCATGCCCGAATATTTGCATCAGGTTCGGGCTTTCGGCACCTGGAGTTTGCCAGATGTGTCGACCGCTTCCAAACGCTGGATTGAAAGTCAGTTGGACAGTGCATTTTTGTATTACAAACGATCGATAGACGAACGCCATTGGTATGGCTTCTGGAATTATGGTGATGTGATGCACACTTACGACCCTGTTCGTCATGTGTGGAAATATGATATTGGCGGTTTTGCGTGGGATAATACCGAGTTAGCTCCGAATAACTGGTTGTGGTACGCCTTTCTGCGAAGCGGGAGAGCCGATATTTACCGGATGGCCGAAGCTTTAACCCGCCACACGGGCGAGGTGGACTGCTATCATTCGGGCGAACTGAAAGGATTGGGAAGCCGGCACAATGTGTCGCACTGGGGCTGTGGTTCCAAAGAAGCGCGCATCGGTCAGGCAGAGTGGAAGCGTTTTTATTATTACCTCACTACCGACGAACGTTGCGGCGATCTGATGCGCGAAGCTTTGGATGCTGAAAAATCCATCGTGAAATACGATCCGCTACGGGTGGCGCAGCCCAAAGATAAATTTCCGTACGGTGGACCAGCCCGATTGCGCTGGGGACCGGATTGGTTGGCTCTGGCCGGCAATTGGATGACGGAGTGGGAGCGAACCGGGAATAAAGCGTATCGCGATAAAATCATCACCGGATTGGACTGTTTGAGTAAATTGCCAGACAATCTGTTTACAGGGCCAAATGGACTGAGTTACGATCCGGCTACCGGACGGATCTGGTACGATGGAAAACCTGAAGTGACCAACAAAAACCATTTGGCAACCATCATGGGCGGTTTTGAATTGCTGACCGAAATGTTTGATATGATTGATTGCAAACCTTTCCGAAAAGCATTTACCGAATATGGAAAATATTATAGCATGTCAGGAAATGATCCGGACCGCAAAGCCGGCACAGAACGGTGGGGCGATATCAATTTTCTGAATCCGCGTTTGACGGCTTTCGCTGCTCATGAATTGAAAGACGATCAATTGGCTTCCAGAGCCTGGAATGAGTTTCTGGGTGGCTGGAGTCGCAAAAGTCGCGAACCGAAAGGCGAACGGAATATTTACGGTTCACGTTTGTTTGAAGGTGTCAATTCTTTAAATCCCGTACACGAAAATCCAATGATTGGTACCAACGGCACAGCTCAGTGGGGCTTGAATGCCATTTGTATGCTTGAACTGGTTGGCGATAAATTGCCAGAAACTCTGAGCGCTGCCCAAAAAGCACCTGCAACGCTCGAAGAACGTGAGTTTCTGAAAGCAGATGCCGCCAATTGGGAAACGGTTTTCGAAGATGATTTTAAAACTGATTGGAAAAAGAACTGGTTGGCAGATGGCGAAAAGGCGGATATCAAAAATATCCCAACGGGCTTGCTCTACAAAGCAGGCGAAGTGCCGGCCAGCGATGCCGATCACTCAGTGCTTTGGACTCGTCAGTCATTTGAAGGTGATATTCGGGTGGAATTTGATTTCCAGAAAAAAGACGACGCCACCAAATTCGTCAACATTCTCTACCTTTTTGCTGAAGGAAGTGGAGTGGGAGAGTACAGCACCGACATTTCGCAATGGACCAATCTACGAAAAATTCCGGCAATGAAAACCTATTTTGAGCACATGAAAGCCTACCACATCAGTTTTGCTGCTTTTGAAAACGATAACAGCAATCCTGCAGAAGATTATATCCGTGCCCGCTGCTATTTGCCCGAACGGGGAAAGGGGTTGGCAGGTACGGAAATAAAGCCAGACTATTTCAGAACCGGATTGTTTCAGAAAAACACAATTTATCACCTTTGCATCATTCGTAGAGGCAACAACTTGCTGATGCAGGTAAAAGGCGACGGCAAAGAGTTGTACACCCGATGGAATACCGCAGATTTTCCACCGCTAAAATCCGGTCGCATTGGATTGCGGTTGATGGGTTCGCGGGTTTCGGAGTTTCGGAATTTTACCGTGTATAAGATAAATGAAAAGTAGCTGATACTATCAAATGATACTATCAGCACAAATTAAATAACAGTTATGAAAAAACTCACATTGATTTCTTTTTTGTCCGGAATGGCATTTTCTGTTCAGGCGCAGGTTATTTTACCGAAGGTATTGACAAATAATATGGTGTTGCAACGCGAAAAACCGGTAGCAATATGGGGTCAGGCACAGCCGGGCGAAAAAGTTACGGTAGCTTTTGATGGACAAACGAAAACTTCGGTAACAACTGATGCCGGCAGCTGGCAAATTATGCTCGACCCGATGAAAGCGTCAGCCGAACCCCGTAAAATGACCATTATCGGCTCCAACACCATTGAGCTTAACAGCATTTTGGTGGGCGAAGTGTGGTTATGCTCCGGCCAGTCGAACATGGAATATCCGCTGGACAGGAAACTCAAAAAATATACGGCTCCGTTTAAAGGAGAAGATGTTTCGGCCAAAGAACTGGCGGCTCAAAAGAATCCACTGATTCGTTTTTTATATGTCGAAAAGAAACTGGGATCGACTTTACCAACCGACGGCTGGAAAAGCTGCAACGATACTACACTGCGTTATGTTTCGGCAACAGCTTATTTCTTCGCTAAAAATATCAGCGAAAAATTGAATATTCCCGTTGGGATTATTTCTACTTCGTGGGGTGGCACGCGTGTGGAAGAGTGGACTCCGGCATGGGCTTATCAGCAATCGCCTTTGTTCAAAGACTCATTGATCGGAAAAACGAATTTCAAAATAGATGGCATGGTTCCCGGCAAGAAGTTTGACGGCATGTTGGCGCCCATCATTCCTTACTCTATCAAAGGCATTCTCTGGTATCAGGGCGAATCGAACTGCATGATTCACGATACCACGACTTTTGTGGCCAAAACTCAATTGATGCTCGACACCTGGAAAAATCTTTGGAAAGATGAAAGTCTCCGGTTTTACTATGTTCAAATTGCTCCGTACAACTACAGCAAGCGGAAAGATAAACTCACCCACGGCGCCGATTTGCTGCCTTATTATTGGGAAGCGCAGACGAAATGTCTTGCATTTCCACACTCCGGCATGGCAGTGACCACCGATTTGGTGGATGATTTGAAAAACATTCATCCCAGCTATAAATGGGAAGTAGGTCGGCGACTTTCGTTGTGGGCTTTGGCAAAAGATTATGGGCAAGCACTGGTTTATTCAGGACCATTGTACAAAAACATGAAGGTGAAGGGACACAGAATTGAATTACAATTTACCGAAACCGGAAGTGGGCTGACCAGTAATGATGGTAAAGAGTTGAACTGGTTTTTGATCGCTGGTGCCGACCGGAAATTCTATCCTGCTACAGCCACGATCAAAGGAAACAAACTATTGCTAACTTCGCCAGAAGTAAAAAAGCCCGTTGCCGTCCGGTTTGCCTGGGACGAAGCGGCCATGCCTAATTTCTGCAACAAAGAGCTGCTTCCAGCATCGTCGTTCAGAACCGATAACTGGTAACAACCCATTTAACCG
>JBJOOU010000208.1:0-13129 GCA_046051105.1 Bacteroidota bacterium | reverse complement strand
GCCCCATTCTATAATACACACTTGCGTCCAGTTTCCAGTTGTTGAAGAGTACTTTGGTGCCAGCTTCCACTGTTTGTGATCTCTCTGGTTGCAGTTCAGGATTTGCTAATTGTGTTGTGCTTTTGTAATACAAATCATTAAATGTCGGTAGTCGTACAGCCGAATTTGCATCAGCAAACAAGCGGATGTTTGGATGGATTTCGTACGCAATGTCAATTCCTCCAAAGGTATTATAGCCGAAGCTCGTTGAGTTTGTAACTGCGAGTCCGCCGGAAAAGTACCATTTGTTTATTTTTACAGAATGATCCAGCATGGCTGTTTCGATTAGCCGGTTACTTGCTTTTGTAAAATATCCATTTTTCTCAAGTGGGGCACGCATTGAGTCGATTGCAGTTCCTAACACATTGCTGAAAATGTGCTCGTTGCGAGCTTCAATTCCTAAAGTTGTGTTGCCTAAAAACGAATTGTAGGTTACAGATGCTTTCCCTCCGGTGATGTCTGTCATATGGTAGTTGTGCGATTTGTACCATGATGGTTTGATGCGGATTGAATCACGAATTAGTTCAAACCGGTCGTGATGACGGCGCCAATATGCCTGAGCATTCCAGCTCCACTTGCCCTTTTTTAATGACCAGTTCAAGGCCGTCATGAAGGTCTTGGAACTTTCGTACTGGTTGGGGTAGGATAGTGTATAAAAGCTATTTGCGCCAAAGTCTTTCAGCTGTCCTGAAAGCTGAAGGCTGAATTTGCCTGCATTTGGGGTGTTTAGTACCGATTGTATAAATGCGTTGCCGAGGTCAAAATCAGTATTGGCGATATAGCCGGTGCTGCTTTTGCGGGATACGGATGCAAATGTGTGGAACTGTTTGTCTCCAAAGTTGCCCGACAGGCTTTGTCCAAAAGTATTGTAGCTGCCACCTGTAAGCTCTGCATTCAGTTTTTTAGAGTCGTAGCTATCGGTGATGATATTAATGGCACCACTGAATGCATTGGGGCCTAATACGCGCGCAGCTGAGCCCTGAAGTATCTCAACCCGGCTAATGTCCGATAGGTTGATGGGGATGTCGAGGTTGAAATGCCCGGTTTGTGGGTCGGTGACGTTGACTCCGTTCAGTAGCACCAGTACCTGATCGAACGATCCTCCACGAATAGAAATGTCGGCCTGGGTGCTGCTTACGCCACGCTGGCGGATGTCGACTCCGGCTACATAATCCAATAGTTGATCAATGCTTTGTACCGACGATCGTTGGATGTCTTGCTTGTCGAGAACGGTAATAATTCTGCCCATTTCCGAATAAAGTCTGTTACGATAGGCATTCACGCTTACAGTGTTCAGGTTGATTGTACTGTCTTTTTTTGCTTTGAGTTGAGCCTGAGTAGTTATTGTCAGAGCTATCAAAGCCATCAGAAAAATTGTTTTCTTCATAATGAATAAATAAAAAAGCGGTTGAAGTAGATTTTGTTTCTACTTCAACCGCTATGATTGATTAAATAGTTTACACGAGAGTGATTTCCACTGCCAGCGGCAGCAAAATCCAATGTTTGAATGAAAAGTACAGTGTCTGTTTCCTGAGTAATCAGATCGTCATCCTCTTCCTGGCAGGTATTTTCTTCATTTTCATTTTTGCGCGCAATAAATGAATATCCGGATTTGAGCATCTCCTTTTCGGCGATGCCTCCCTGTACACAGCCAATAGTGACTGTTTTTCCCAAACTGCGAAATACAGCAAAGCCGGCACGACTCCATCTGCGGAATCGTAAACTGATGTTCTTTTTGATTGGCTGTTGATGCATATTCGTGCTTGGTTTCGGAGTGCAAAAGTAGACAAATTCTTTTTATAAACCGTATGTGGCTGAAAAAAAAAGGAGAATGATCAATGGGTCATTCTCCTTTTGAGTGTATGCAATGTTTTGATAATACTCTATTTAGTTGTTTGGCGAAGGAAGTTTAATTTGTTCTTCTTCCCTTTCCAAACTTCTTTGCTGAACTTGCCGTTGGTGTCTTTTCCACCAATGATAAACAGTTTGTTCGAGCGTTGAACTTCGTTTAATTCGGCTGCATCATAAATCGAATCCCGCTTTGCAAATGGATGTAATACCGCCATTGTAGGGAAAACTGTGGCTGTAAATCGGCTACCAAAACGAACTTTGTTTGTGCTGTCTGGTCTGTAGATATGAACGTCGGTTACTCTTACACGATTGGTAGAATCGGGTGAGAACCAGCTAAAGCCTTCGTCAAACGAGCGTTTGTAATGTATGCTGTCTTTGGTCGTTTTTTTGCCAATCAATAGTAACGATTTATCGTAATATACAATGGATGCGCCCAGTGCCAATGTGTCGAGCGTTTTGTTTTCGCGGCTCATATTTACCCAAGTTGAGCCAATTTCGGTACTCCAGCTGCGGTTCAATGTTTCGTTGGCCGGATTAACTCCACCAACAATCACCACTTTGGTAGTACCTACTTTGGAGTAGAACCCTGAGGCGGTAAAATCTTTGACGGGGAAAGTGCTATAGTTTGGTATTTCTCCACGAATGGTCCACAGAAGTCCGTCTGAAGTTGTCGCAAATCGATATTTGCTATCTGCATTCGACTTCGAAATAGCCCATAATTGGTTGTTGATAGGACATATCATGGCCGAAAATTTGTAATCAGCATCACTAAACTCTCCCCAGTTGATGCCATCGGTCGAGCGATAGTATTTTCCATCACCTGCAACATACATTTGGTCTCCGAAAACCGTCATGTCGGTTAGTGAGGCATTCATTGGGAAGTTGCTGAGTTCAGTTTCTTTCCAGCTCTGTCCTTCGTCCGAAGAGATGTTTACATATGCTTTTGTGCCGGTGTTGGCAAAGTAGTAAAGGACGTCGCCGATGGTCAGCAATTTGTGGTTGATTGCGTCGTCGTGAAAATTCGGTGTGTTTTGCAATTTCGACCACATAAATAGTTTTGGGTCGGCTTTGTGTACGCGAACATCAACCAGATATTTTACTCTGGTCGTGTCTTTGTTTACCACCACGTAATTTACAACATAAAGCGGCTTGCGGTTGAAGTCAATGGTGTCAGAACCGCTGCTTAATGCATGTGTTTCGTTCTTGTCGCCATAGATGTAATAAGCTCCGGTGGATGCTTTGAAAGAAAACGTAGCAATAACGTCGTTTACATCAGAGTTGTAGGCTATAGAGTCGATATTAGTGATCATGGAATCTTTAGAACCATCGCTGATTGGTATCAGTTTGAACGAAGTGCTGCTAATGCCGGGTACGCTGTCGTCCGACGCAAATTTAAGCGAGTAGAAATGAGCATCTTCAGAGGTGCTTGTGGTGTCCGATGAGCCTAGACATGAGCTTAAAAATGCTACAACCGAAACGAAGAAAATAATTCTTGAAAAATTGAATTTCATATGGAATGTTTGTTTCCGAATTTATTTGAGCAGCAAAGTTAAAAATAAATCGGTTGAAAATATACAGACACACAAAGTTTTATTATTTTTTATCATTAAAAACAGCCTTTTTAGGTTCCTGCTTCAAAAAATAAGCAATCTATAACTTTGCGTGTCTTAAATACGATCTATTTTAACTCTACAACCACCGGACAGTGATCGGAATGAACGGCATCAGCCAAAATCGCTGCTGAGGTGAGTCGCTCTTTGAGAGGCTGGCTTACCCAATGGTAATCGATACGCCATCCTGCATTTCTGAAGCGTGCTCCTCCGCGGTAGCTCCACCAGCTATACTTCTCGGCGCTTTGGTCGAAAACCCGGAAAGAATCAACCATTCCGTCGTTCTCAAACTGATCGAGCCAGGCGCGTTCTTCGGGAAGAAAGCCCGAGACGCCATTTTGTCTTTCAGGGTGATTGATGTCAATGGGTTTGTGGCAGATATTGTAATCGCCACATACAATCAGGTTGGGTCGCTCTTTTCTGACTTCCTGTATAAATGGCCCGAAAGCTGCTAGAAAATCCATTTTAAATGCCTGGCGTTCGTCGCCGGATGAGCCTGACGGAATATAAACACTTATGACTGAGATGTCCCCGAAGTCGGCACGTATTACCCGTCCCTCAGAATCGTATCTGGGATTGTTCATCCCTACTACGATATTGTCGGGGGTCTTTTTTGTGAGAATTGCCACGCCGCTATAGCCTTTTTTCTCAGCCGAATGGAGATAGGTGGTATAGCCAAGTTCGGCAAACAACAATGTGTCAATTTGCTCGGGTTGTGCTTTTGTTTCCTGTAGGCACAATACGTCAGGATCTTCGGCTTTTAACCACTCTGTGAAATTTTTGGTAAGGGCAGCTCGAATGCCGTTTACGTTGTACGAAATAACTTTCATGCGTTACTTTTTATTGGCTCGTTTTACTTTTTTGAATAATTCCGACGCGAATACTAAATTGTTCAGCGCTTCATTATCAACATGAAATATGTCATCTTTGTTCCCTTGCCAGGCTTTAATCCCTTTTTCGATGAAAATGATGTTCTCGCCAATTTCCATTACAGAGTTCATGTCGTGCGAATTGATAATGGTGGTGATGCCAAATTCATGCGTCACTTCATGTATCAATTGATCGATAATAAGCGATGTTTTGGGATCAAGACCCGAGTTGGGCTCATCGCAAAATAAGTATTTGGGTTGCAATGCTATTGCGCGTGCAATTGCTACGCGTTTTTGCATCCCTCCGCTGATTTCCGAAGGTGCCAGACCGTATGATTTTTCTGCCAGACTAACGTGTTGAAGACAAAAACGGGCACGCTCCTCCATTTCGTCTTTCGTGGTGTCCGAAAACATTTCCAATGGATACATTACATTCTCCAATACGCTCATCGAATCGAAAAGTGCAGAGCCCTGAAAGAGCATTCCTACTTCTTTTCGGAGTTGGCGAACGGTTTTCATTCGCATATCGGGCAGGTTGCGGCCATCATATTCGATGCGTCCATTGTCGATGCGATGAAGCCCGATAATGCTTTTCATCAAAACTGTTTTTCCCGAACCACTCTGGCCGATGATCATATTGGTTTTGCCGGTTTCAAAAATGGCTGAAACATTTTTCAGCACATGATTCCCGTCAAATGATTTGTCTACATTCTTAACTTCTATCATTTTTTTTAGTGCGCTGATAATTAATTCAACATGAGTTTGGTAATCAATATATTAAAAAAAAGAATCAGTACGCTTCCGTTTACCACTGCGTTGGTGCTGGCTTTACCAACATCCAGGGCGCCACCGTAGGCGTAATATCCATAATAAGCTGCCACCGACGAAATGATGAATGCGAAAACCATGGACTTCATCAGCGAGTAAAATATGTAGAATGGAATAAAGGCATATTGTATACCTATCAGATAGTCGCCCGTAGTAAGAATGTCGGTGAGGAGCCCTACGAAGTATCCTCCAGTAAGTCCTAGTCCCATGCTGAAAATAACGAGGAACGGCATCATCACAACAAAGGCAACGATTTTGGGAAGTATCAAAAAGTTGGCCGAATTTACGCCCATAATTTCCAGTGCATCTATTTGTTCTGTAATGCGCATGGTGCCAATTTCCGATGCAATATTAGAACCTACTTTTCCGGCAAGTATAAGACACAGGATGGTAGATGAAAATTCAAGAAGCAGCGTGTCGCGGGTTACCAGCCCGGTTGTGTATACAGGCAGGAGTGGGTTTGACGTGTTTAGCTTGGTTTGCATCGTCATTATAAAGCCGATAAAAATCGATATAATAGCTACAATCGGAAGGGATTGCAGACCTAGTTTTTCCAGTTCTTTGGGAAATTGACGGAAAAACATTCTCCATCTGTCAGGTTGAGTGAATACTCTCCTCATTAGAAGAATGTATTTGCCTGTTTCGTGAAATAAGTTCATACTTCGTAAGTTCAGTTGGGTGTCAAAGTTGGTGTTTTATTGCTAATAGCCCTGCAAAGATACGGTTTTTTTGAATGTTTGAATGATGTGGCTTTGTGTGAAAATAAAAAAGAGAAACCTGTAGTACAGATTTCTCTTTTTTATTTTGTCGCTGAAGACTACGATCACACGCGTCTTTCTTTGATTCTTGCTTTTTTACCGGTAAGTGCACGCAGGTAATACAATTTAGCGCGACGTACTTTACCGCGTTTGTTTACAGTGATGCTTTCGATAAATGGAGACTCAAGTGGGAAAATACGTTCTACACCGATATTTCCAGACATTTTACGAACAGTAAAACGTTTCTTTTCCTGATGTCCCGAAATTTTGATAACATCTCCACGGTATTCCTGGATACGTTCTTTGTTACCTTCGATAATACGGTAAGCAACAGTTACTGTATCTCCTGCTTTGAACTCAGGATGAGATTTCTCAACATGAAATGCTTGTTCTGCAACTTTAATTAAGTCCATTTTTTGCTTTAAGTTATTGATGAATAATATGCGCAATATTCACAGACCTCGCTTATTCTGCCAGAGATTACGCCAAAATTGGTCTGCAAAAGTACTGCTTTTTTTCTATATGGCAAGTCTTTCTGTTTCTTTTTCAGTACTTTTAGTGGTTTGGGCGATTTCTGGCTGCTTTTGCTAAAGCAGGCTTGTAAGGCTAATTAATTGTTTTTGGCTGACTTATAGATTATTGAAGTTTTTTGACTAACTTTGCCGCTCGAAAAAAATTAGATTGTGTTACATGCAAAAAATTAGAAACATTGCTATTATTGCCCACGTCGACCACGGTAAAACTACTCTGGTTGATAAGATGTTATTGGCCGGGCATCTGTTCCGTGATAATGAAAACGCGGGAGAGTTGATTATGGATAATAATGATCTTGAACGTGAGCGTGGGATTACTATATTAGCCAAAAACGTATCTATTGATTACAATGGATACAAAATTAATATCATTGATACTCCGGGGCACGCTGATTTTGGCGGCGAGGTAGAACGTGTTCTGAACATGGCCGACGGGGTGTTGCTTTTGGTGGATGCTTTTGAAGGTCCTATGCCACAAACCCGCTTTGTGTTGCAAAAGGCTTTGCAAATCGGATTGAAGCCAATTGTGGTAATTAATAAGGTAGATAAGCCCAACTGTCGTCCGGACGAAGTACACGAAATGGTGTTCGATCTGATGTTTAACCTGGATGCAACCGAACAGCAGCTGGATTTCCATACCATTTATGGGTCGGCTAAACAAGGTTGGATGTCGGAAGACTGGAAAACTCAAACTGACAGTATTGTGCCGTTGCTGGATGCTATTATTGAGCATATTCCTGCACCGGAGTTTATAGATGGTACTCCTCAGATGTTGATTACTTCGTTGGATTATTCGTCTTATGTAGGTCGTATTGCTGTAGGTCGTGTGCATCGTGGTATTCTGCGCGAAGGTCAGGATGTGGGGCTTGCTAAGCGTGATGGCACTATTGTGAAATCAAGAATTAAAGAAGTGCATACTTTTACTGGTCTTGGGCGTACGAAAGCTACCGAAGTAAGATCAGGTGATATTTGTGCATTGGTGGGGATTGATGGATTTGAGATCGGTGATTCAATTGTTGATAATCTCAATCCGGAGCCGCTTAAGCCGATTGCTATCGATGAGCCTACAATGAGTATGGTGTTTACCATCAATAACTCACCGTTTTTCGGCAAAGAAGGTAAGTTTGTAACCTCAAGACATATTCATGAGCGTTTGGTGAAGGAATTGGATAAAAACCTGGCCTTGCGTGTTGAGAAAAATCCTGAATCGGATGTATGGAATGTGTTTGGACGTGGGGTGCTTCACTTATCGGTATTGATCGAGACCATGCGTCGTGAAGGTTATGAGCTTCAGGTAGGACAGCCACAGGTTATCTTTAAAGAAATTGATGGAAAACGTTGTGAGCCAATCGAGCAGCTTACGATCAATCTTCCTGAAGATTGTTCGGGAAAAATCATCGAAATGGTGGCTATGCGTAAAGGCGAAATGCTGAGTATGGAAGTGGTGAATGATCGCGTTCAACTCGAATTTCAAATACCGTCGCGTGGAATTATTGGTTTGAGAAACTCGGTACTTACTGCCTCGGCAGGTGAAGCGATTATGTCGCATCGTTTTCTCGAATATCAACCATATAAAGGTGAAATTGAGAAAAGAACTAACGGTTCGATTATTGCTATGGAAGGTGGAACTGCGTTTGCGTACGCTATTGATAAATTGCAGGATCGTGGTCGTTTCTTTATTTTCCCTCAGGAAGAAGTGTATGCCGGTCAGGTAGTAGGCGAGAATGCGAAAGAAGGCGATATGGTGGTGAATGTAACCAAGTCGAAGAAACTTACCAATATGCGCGCTTCGGGAGCTGATGATAAAGCACGTCTGATACCGCCTATTGTATTTAGCCTTGAAGAGGCTCTGGAATATATTAAAGAAGATGAATATGTAGAGATTACTCCTCAAAATATTCGTCTGCGCAAAATATATCTGGATGAAAATGAGCGAAAAAGGATGACAAAAAAATAATTTAACCGCATGCCGGCATCAGATTGCTCTGTTGCTGGCATGGTTTTTTCTAGGCTAAACCTGGTTTAGTTTATAATCAATAGTTAGAGTTATGAAGAAAAGTGTGTTGTCACTATTCGTGTTTGTGTCGTTTGCGGTTTCTGCTTACTCTCAATTGGGGGTGAAAGTGGGAGTCAATATGGCGAATGAGATGAGGTCGTATACAATGTCTGGAGTTTCGGAAACCTTTAGTACGAATAACTTTACAGGTTATCAGGTTGGGTTGGTGTATCAGCTTATGCCCAAAAAGTCTGGCCTTGGTTGCGAGTTGGGGTTGATGTTGAGTCAGAAAGGTAGTTCTTACGTCGATAGTACAGATGTGTCGGCGGTGAAAAGCGGTTATCGCCAGTTTGATTATGTAGATCTGCCGTTTAATCTCCGGTATCGTTTGTCGTTGGGTTTTCTGGGTGTTTATGGCTCGGCAGGTATTTATGCCGGCTATGCATTGAGCGGCAAGACGGTAGATGAAATTTCTACCTCCATTAAAAGTGAGAGTTTTCAGGCTTTTACCGATCGTGTGGATTATGGTTATAATCTCGGAGGTGGTCTGGAGTTGTTTAAGCAGGTGCAAATTGGAGCAAACTGGAGTCGGGGTTTGGTAAAGAGGACAGATGGGGTTTTGCCCTGGTCGACATTGCCTGTGAAGTCATCCAATCATGTATTCTCAATTTCGCTTGTATATATGTTTTGGTGAAAGTGATGATTGTAGATATTGATGGAGAAGATAGTCCTGTCGGATTGTTTTCTCCATTCTTTTTTGTTATAAATCAGTGACTCTGTGATTTGTCTTAAAGTGTTGTGTTTCAAAAAATAAGACGATAAAATATTTTTCGGCAAAAAATGGAGTATTGTATCTCTTTTTTTTGTACCTTTGCGCCCCATTAAAGTTGTCATAAATAGCAGAAAATTACACTATTAATATATTATGAATATTGTTAGAAAAGACCTCGATCAAAACAATGTAACTCTTACGTTGAGCATCGTTAAGGCAGATTATGCCGAGAAAGTGGACAAAACATTGCGTGATTATCGCAAGAAAGCGAATATTCCGGGCTTTCGTCCGGGTATGGTGCCGGTTGGACTTGTAAAGAAAATGTATGGAAAGGCAGTAACTGCTGAGGAAATCAATAAGCTGGTTTCTGATGGTCTTTACAACTACATTCGCGAAAATGATCTGAATATTCTTGGCGAACCACTGCCTTCTGCAGGACAAGAGCAAATCGACTTTGATAATCAGGAAGAGTTTGAGTTTGTTTTTGATTTAGGGCTTGCTCCTGAGTTTGAAGTAGAACTGAGCGCAAACGATAAAGTTGATTATTATACAATTTCTGTAACTGAAGAAATGATTGATAATCAGGTGAAATCATATACCGGACGTTACGGAAAGTACGTGCAGGAAGAAGTGGTTGAAGAAAAAGATATGATCAAAGGCGAACTTCTGGAACTTGTAGACGGCAAGGTAAATGAAACCGGAATTAAAGTTGCCGAAGCTGCATTGACGCCTGCTTACATGAAAGATGAACAGAAAGCTCTGTTTGTTGGTGCCAAAAAAGGTGATGTGATTACCTTCAATCCTCAGGTTGCTTTCGAAAATGAAGCTGAAATTAGCTCTTTGCTGAAAATTTCAAAAGATCAGGCAAAAGATGTTGTAGCTGATTTCCAGGTGAAAATTGAGACAATCACACGTTATCAGGAAGCTACTATCGATCAGGAATTGTTTGATAAAGTGTATGGCGAAGCTGTAGTTACTACAGAGGAAGAATTCCGTGCAAAAATCAAATCAGGTATCGAAGAGAGCTTAATTGGTGATAGTGAATACAAATTTGCGTTGGATGCTAAATCTGCTTTGGTTGCTAAATTTGCTGATTTGACTTTCCCTGATGCATTTTTGAAACGTTGGGTACTTTCGTCAAACGAAAACCTGACAGAGGAGAAGCTGGAAGAAGATTATTCAAAAATGATTGATGATTTGAAATGGCATCTGATTACCTCTAAGCTTTCGAAAGTAAACAATATCCAGGTTGAGCCAGCTGATGTTGAAGGATATGCAAAAAAAGTAGCTAAAGCTCAGTTTGCTCAGTATGGTATGGTGGGTATTGATGATGAAATTTTGTCGAACTATGCCAAAGATATGATGAAAAAAGAGGAAACTCTGAAAAATATGATTGAAAAAGTGGCCGAAGAAAAAGTTGTTGCGGTAATTAAAGCTGCGGTATCGCTTAATTCTAAAGAAGTTACAATCGAAGAATTCAACAAAATGTTTGAAGCAGAATAACTGTTTTGCAGTTATTGATTGCGCATTTTGCATGATATAAATTCCGATTTTTCGGAAAAAGGCTTTTGACTACTGTAAAGTTAAACAAAATAGTTATATCTTTGTTTGATTTTGAACAAGAGGTCAAAAGCCTTTTTTTAGTTCTAACCACTTTGAATATAATAATTAAAATACAAGCATATGAATAATAATGAATTTCGTAAGTATGCCACAAAACATTTAGGAATGAATGGGTTGGCGTTGGATAAGTATGTGGATATTACCAGTAATTATATTTCTCCGTCTATTCTGGAGGAGCGCCAGTTGAATGTTACTCAAATGGATGTTTTTTCAAGACTGATGATGGATCGGATTATTTTTCTTGGGACACAGGTAGATGACTATACGGCAAATGTCATTCAGGCTCAGTTGCTCTTTCTCGATTCGTCTGATCCGGGCAAAGATATCTCTATCTATCTGAACTCGCCCGGAGGATCGGTGTATGCAGGGTTGGGTATATATGATACCATGCAGTTTATCAACTCGGATGTGGCTACAATCTGTACAGGTATGGCGGCGTCGATGGCGGCTGTGTTGCTGGTGGCAGGTGCTAATGGAAAAAGATCGGCACTGAAACACTCGCGGGTGATGATACATCAACCAATGGGTGGAGCTCAGGGTCAGGCCTCGGATATTGAAATTACTGCACGAGAGATACAAAAGCTGAAAAAAGAACTGTATACTATCATTGCAGATCATTCAGGGAATGATTTTGAAAGAATTGAAAAGGATTCTGACCGTGATTATTGGATGACTTCGCAGGAAGCACTGGATTATGGCATGATTGATAAAGTGCTGTTTAGAGAAAGCGTAAAATAATTAGTACGTATTATGCATTGATATACTGCATGATTTTATAAACAAAATTGAACGTGGTACGATGCCAGGTGTCGTATCAAGATTAAATATATGGCAAAGAATAATAAGCATTGTAGTTTTTGTGGGCGTCCTGAGTCGCAGGTAGATTTCTTTATTATGGGACAGGATGGCGCTCATATTTGCAATGATTGTGCAGTGCAAGCTGCTGAAATTGTAAGAGAGAATACGACTAAAAAATCGAATTTGCCTAATCTGCAAAAAGAACAAGTGCCGAAACCAAAAGAAATAAAGGAATACCTTGATCAATACGTTATCGGACAGGATGAGGCTAAAAAATTTCTTTCGGTAGCGGTTTATAATCACTACAAACGATTGATGCAGGAGAAGTCTTCTGATGATGTGGAGATAGAAAAATCCAACATTGTTATGGTGGGCTACACGGGGACTGGTAAAACTTTATTGGCCCGAACCATTGCCAAAAAGCTGCATGTACCTTTTACTATTGTTGATGCAACTGTTCTGACGGAAGCTGGCTATGTGGGGGAAGATATTGAAAGTATTTTGACCCGATTGCTACAAGTTGCTGATTATGATGTAAAAGCGGCAGAGCGTGGTATCGTATTTATTGATGAAATAGATAAGATAGCCCGGAAGGGAGATAATCCAAGTATTACCCGTGATGTGAGTGGCGAGGGGGTTCAGCAGGGGCTTTTGAAATTATTGGAAGGCTCGGTTGTAAATGTTCCACCCCAAGGCGGACGCAAACATCCAGATCAGAAAATGATTGCAGTGAATACTCAGAATATATTGTTTATTTGTGGTGGTGCTTTTGATGGTATTGAGAAAAAGATCGCTGCCCGCCTGAATACCCGTGTTGTTGGGTATAGCTCGGTAAATAATAACGATCAGGTAGATAAGCATAATCTATTGCAATATATAGCTCCTCAGGACTTGAAATCGTTTGGATTGATACCCGAGATTATTGGACGTTTGCCAATATTGACTTATCTGGAACCGTTGGACCGGGCGGCACTAAGGGCTATTCTTACCGAGCCCAAAAACTCAATTATCAAACAGTATACAAAATTGTTTGAGATGGATAATATTCGGTTGGTGTTTGCCGAGGAAGTGCTCGAGTATATTGTGGATAAGGCAATCGAGTTTAAGCTGGGAGCGCGGGGCTTGCGTTCGATCACAGAGACGATCATGATGGATGAAATGTTTGAAATGCCATCAAAAGATCAGGATGTTCTTGAGATTGAATTACCCTATGCTGTAAGTAAAATAGAAAAGGCGAATGTAAATAGATTGAAGATTGCGTAATGTGGTAATGTGCTGATATTTACATGTGTGCGTATTGAAGGCAGGGTGTTTGCGAAATCTATTCGTTAATATCCTGCTTTTTTTTTCGAAATGTGTTGTATATTTCAAATCTGTTTATATTTTTGCTATATGAATACCCATATAGCGGGCTGAGATTTATGCGCAATTTAAAATATGTTGTAAAAAATT
>JBJOOU010000207.1:0-8622 GCA_046051105.1 Bacteroidota bacterium | reverse complement strand
TAATGTTATTTCAATCGTCCTTCACAGCTTGCCATACTGCTTCTTCTTGTCTTTTTGCCAATATTCAGCACTATATTACATTACAATAGCTTCATCAATCCTGAAATCACGAAATCCCTATAAACTGATTTCGTGATGATCGCCGGAATGGATAACCGTACTGAATAAATACAATTGTAGCTTTGTTTTGAAACTGTCCTTTGATTTGGACTTGTATTTGGATAGTTGTTCGGTAGTGAGTGTGTGAGTTATAACTAAGTCTACCAATGAACCATTACGAACAAAAAACTGTGGATAATTCTTTGTTCGACCATGTATTTGAAAGGCCGTTATCTCAGATTTATCTTTTTTCTCATACCACTTGTTTTTATTTAATTAATTTGCTATTTCATTGATACTCATTGACCTGTTGAGTTGCCTTAGCAATTGAATGATTGCTTCATGGAGTGTCATATATTAAAGTTTAATTATATTCTGGATATAAGTTGTATCTACATTTTCAGTTACATGCTTAACATAACAAGATTCAGCACTTAGTTGAGTCAATACATCTAATGATGGATGATCATAGATGTTACTATTACCATAGGAAACAGGACACATATAATCCTTTGATTTAAATGGTGTTTTATTAAAAGAGTGCTTTGAACCATGATGTGGAACTTGAATAGTCCCAACTAAACTCCAATATTTTGAGTATATTGAATCAATATTTATATCATTTAGATCAACATCGCCCGTGTAAATACAACCGGCATGATTAAAAGTCTTAAAACAGCATATGCAATCTTCTATTACGTAACCTTTGACTACAGGACCTGAATATAAAGTCATTGAATTAGCATTAATCCCCCCTGCCAATTCATTATAGATTTTCCTGATCTGAGACGAATTTTTTAGAGTATATTCCAAACTGATTTTGAATTTTTCAAAATCCAACTTTTTGTCTCTAAATTTCTTTTCTAAAACTGTTTTTTGAGTAGCTAATCTATTATTATTAGGTACAAATACCCAATCCGCATTGATAGATATTCTTATACCACTTGAAATTTCATCACCATCTTTTAATTGCTCAACTGGTATTCCATATGTTGTATCATTATTGCTTTCATCATTATCTCTAACATAAATAATGTCAGTATTCACGCCAAAAAAGGTATTAGGTTCTTCAATTATTTGTATTATTTCATCCTTTCCAATTGCCTTATAGAAATGATTCAGGAAAACTTTCTCATTATCATGTAATAATGGCATGATAACTCTTTTTATATTGATTTTTTTTAGATATTCAATTCTGTTTACATGATCTGCATCAAAATGTGAGATAAATAAAATATCAATACTTTCATCTTCACTAAAGCTATTTTCTACAAGTCTTTGGGATCTTTTAGAATTAGAAAGTTCACCGCAATCATATACAATATTAAAACCGTCATGTCTTTCTGAATAGAAAGCTCCCTGACCTATTGGATGGAATATTCTCTGTATCATATTATTTATGGGTTAATCGTTCTGCTAATTTGCTTTTGAATCCTCTTACAGTATCGCCGTAGGTTTCAGCTATTCTAAAAGTCTTTATGTGCAAACAGGGGGAATAATCGAATTCAGTATTATTGATTTTAGCCCGTATAAAATTACCATTGAAATCATTTTTCATTTCTGATTTTAATTGTCCACTAATAACATCAAGCTCTTTTGAAAAAAGCAAATGAGCGGGTTCGCCGAAAGTCAATACTAAGGTAGGTTTATACTTCTCGATTTCATCAATTAGAAATGATCTACAATTTTCATATCGTAGATTAAGGAATTTCTTACCACCGGATTGGGATGGTGGTTTTGAAAATTGACACTTGACTAAATTTGTAGCATATATCTCTACTTCTTCGAAAATATTTGTTCCAATTAATTCTTCTTGAAGCCATTTCCTTAACTGACTTTTCCGTCCTGGAACGTCTTCAAGCATTAACACAGTATTAACTCTTTCTGGATCTTTGAAAATAGTAGGATCTTGTCCTATTAACATTATTTTTATTTCATTCCCCTCTTTATAAAATGGCTTAATTTCATTCAACCTTTTTGGGGTGTCACCTAATGATACACATTTAACACAATTACTTGGATATCCAAATTTGTAAATATCACTCATAGCTCGTTTATTTATGCTTCCCTATCAAAGGTTTCAATTTTTCTGCAATTGCCAGCTCAATTACCGGCAATAAGTTTTCCATAGAAGAATCAAATTCTATTACAGATAATTTTAATTGAAGCTTCAGCTCTTTAGCCCAATAATACAATTGTAAGCCTTGCGTTGCAGCAGTTTTGTGACATCCCAAATGTTGTATGACACGTCCATAAAAGTCACGTTTTACTTTTCCTACATAAAGATATTTTGAATTATCGTCGATGGACATCTCAGATTTTATTGCAGGTACAGCACGGTTTCTCTCAGGGTTGTTTTTGTATGCTGTGAATGATTCTAGGATTTCTTTTGATGAAATATCCGGTGCTATTACCTGATACCAATAAACGCAAGGACCGTTTATACTTAGAAGATCTTTGAATAATCCTTTGAAGTCATCAGCATCTCTTATATCTTCATTCAAAAACTCTTTCAGTTTTGAACAATCAATGTCGAAAGTTTTAATTTCAGATAGATTTGAGGCTTGTTGGGATAAAACAGTTGATGCTTCTATTAGATAGTTTGTGATTGCTTCTTTCATAATATCTTGTTTCTATTAAATTTGTAGAACACCTGCTGCTACAGCAGAAGTTCCAATAGCCCAAAGGGTTCTTAAAATACTTGTCACAATAATTGTGAGCGTAAGTTTGCTCTTTGAAGTTTGGTTTACTTTTATACTTGTTTCCATAGGCTCTCCTTTCTTTTCTTGGTTATTAATGTACATTTCTGTGATTACTAAAACAATAAATAGGCTAATGGAACTAAGCTACTGTAGCATACAGGGTCTCCCACAATGGAGATCTTAAATATCTTTATTGTTCATTTGAATCTTTGTCTTTCACCCCGGCAACTCCTCCAACCCCAATTCCTTCAAAAACGCATTATGATTATCGGTTGCCTCTTTAATTCGCTTTTCGATATCCACTAAGCGGGTATTTACATCTTTCAGATTGATTTCTTTCTCCGTAACCGCAGTACTTACATAGCGGGAGATATTCAGGTTATAATCGTTTTTGGCGATTTCGTCCATCGATACCCTACGAGAGTAGCGATCCTCTTCGGTGCGGAACTGGTAAGTATCCACGATTTTCTGAATATCGTTGGGGCCACCATCTTCGCCGTCGCGCAGGCGGTTTTGGCGTTTGCCTTTTTCGAAATGTTCGCTGGCATTGATAAACAGCACATCATCAAACTTCTTGCACTTTTTCAGCACCAGAATACATACGGGAATGCCCGTAGAGAAGAACAGGTTGGAAGGTAATCCGATCACCGTATCGATATGCCCGTCTTTGAGCAATTTGGTGCGGATACGTTCTTCGGCACCACCACGGAACAATACCCCGTGTGGGAGAATTATCGCCATCACACCCTGATTGGACAGGAAGTGAAAGCCGTGCAACAGAAAGGCAAAGTCGGCAGCCGACTTAGGTGCCAGTCCGTAGTTCTTAAAGCGGAAGTCTTCGCCCAGTGCGTCGGTAGGCTCCCAGCGCAGGCTGAAAGGTGGATTGGCTACTACTGCATCGAATTCCAACTTTTTGGCGGGGTTCATTTCGTTCAGCATTTCCCAGTCGTTGAGCAGCGAGTCGCCGTGATGGATGTCAAACTCGGTGTCTTTCACCCCGTGTAGCAGCATATTCATGCGTGCCAGGTTGTAGGTGGTAATGTTTTTTTCCTGTCCGAATATCCGCCCGATACCACGCTTGCCCAGTTTGTTGCGCACATTGAGCAACAACGAACCCGAACCACAGGCAAAGTCCATCACCTTGTCCAGCTTGGGTATTTTCCCACTGGCAGGGTCCTGACTATCCAGTGTTACGATTTCCGAAAGAATGGTCGATATTTGTTGTGGTGTGTAGAATTCACCTGCCTTTTTGCCCGAACCTGCAGCAAACTGACCAATCAGGTATTCGTAGGCATCGCCCAGAATATCGGTGTCGGTGGTGAATTTGGCAATGCCCTGTTCTATTTTTGAGATAATGGTACACAGCTGGTCGTTGCGGTCGGTATAACTTTTACCAAGTTTTTCCGAATTCAGATTAATCTCAGAGAAAAGCCCCTGAAAGGTGTTTTCGAAGGATTTGTTTTCGATGTATTTAAAACCCTCGTCCAATGTATGCAGCAAATCGTGACTTTGTGTGCGTGCAAGTTCGTAGATATTGCTCCACAAAAACTGTGGTTCTATCACATAATGCACCTTCCGGCGCATCTGTTTTTCAAAATCCTCCACATCTTCCTGATTGGCGGCATACCATTTCGAGAGCGGCGTTTCTTTTTCTTCCTCCTTTTTCTCAGGATAGTCAGTACCTAATTCTTTTCGCGCTGCATCCTCGTAGTTGTCGGACAGATAACGTAAAAAGAGGAATGACAGCATATAATCCCGAAAATTATCTGCATTCATCGACCCACGCAATTGGTCGGCTATATTCCATAAGGTTTTTCCTAATTCTTGTTGTTCAAGTTGTGTCATAGAAAATGTCTGAACTGTGATTTATTTGATTTCAGGATTTCCCTGATTCTTTTGTTTGAATTTTTTGTTTGCAAGTCGTTTAAATTGAAGTGACTTAGCTCCAAAGTTAATAAGCAAACCTACTTCCAGATCGTAGGCTTCAAGATAGTTGATAGCTTGAGCTAAATGAACATCCAATAACTCTATTACTGCCTTAAGCTCTACCGATACAATACCCTCAACAAGAAAGTCAACTCTTCGGGTTCCAATTTGATAACCTTTGTAATAGATAGGCATTTCGTGTTCTCTTGAAAAATCAATGCCTTGCAATCTGAACTCTATTTCGAGAGCCCGTTGATAAATCACTTCCTGAATTGCGAAGCTTCACGAATACATTACAATATACTCGACATGAGTAAAACCATTCCCAAGTTCGCTGTGTACAGTCATTGCACACTTGATTATTTGCGAAGTGAGAGCGGAATATTTATATTGTTCGTTAATCATATCAAAAAGTCTGAACTTTGATTTATTTAAGTTTTATGATTGTCGTGATTTTTCGAATACTGTCTGAACGATGATTTTTATGATGAAATGATCGACTATGATTATCGGGGCGGGCAATTATTTAATCATGAACATCAAGAAAATCACAAAAATCACAGTTCAGACAGTTGCGGAAACAACCCCTGCATCAACCCCTTCTTATGCTCCTTCAACCCTTCCAGCTTTTTCGCCTGCGCTGCTATTTCATCATCGATGGAAGATAGAAAGTTGGCTATTTTTTGTTGCTCATCGGTTGTTGGAGGATACCAAAAAGTTGTCTTTTTTGCATTTTGAATTGTATAAGTTCCAACTGTTGATATTGCAGTCTGATTAAGTATTTGGCTCTGGATATGATCAGATTGAAAACAATATTTAAAATAGTCAGATTCAACACCAACTTTTTTGCTGAATAAAAGAACATTACCATCTTTATAGTAAAATTTGTCATTGGCTTTGACTTGGTAACAAATACCTAAAGTTCCTACACCACTAACTAAAAAATCACCTTCTTTTGGGACACCATATTTCTCTTTAAGATCATTATATAGTTCTTCGGAGATAAATATTTCACTTCCAAATGGCAAGTTCTTACTTAACGAGACTAATTCTCTTGTTCTATAAAAAGGTACACCCAGATTAGTCCAATTCGCTTCAAGTACCCTTTTACTTGAACCAACATCAAAGAATTCTTCAACAATTTTCTCCACCCACTCCCCATCGCCTTCAAACTCCTTAAACCGTAACTTAGGTACTGTTTCTCCTTCTGCAGGAAATAGCTGTTGCATCAGTCCTTTTTTATGGTCTTTCAGTGCGTCTAATTTATCGGTATGGGCGGCTATCAATTCATCCAAAGAGGATAGACAGGTGGCGATTTTTTGTTGCTCAGTAATTGAAGTATGCAATAATATAGTTCTATATACAATTTCACTACTAATGTTTTGAACGATTCCCCCCGCAGCAAGTTTTTGATATTGCAGTTGCATATATTCTGAATTGAGCAATTGCAATAAGTATTTTTTATCAAAAGCTCCTTCATATTCACGAAGAACAAACCAACCATCATAAATACAACCATCAATGGCTAATTCGTATGTTTTTCCAAAACTCATAGAGTTAGCCAAAATTAATTCACCTTTTACGACTTTTCTTGAATTTTCTGCTCCTTTTGGTGTTATTCTTTCTTCGACACTATAAATTGTAGAGTTTTCAGCATTTTTTGTATCTCCAATTTTAATCCAATTTACACCGTCAAGCTCTCTAGTTAAATAATCCTGAATTGGTCTTGGTGAGCTTCCTCTATACAGTTTGATATAATCTGAGAACTCTGCACTAACCCATTCCCCCTCATTCACAAACTCAGGAAACCTCAACTTCGGCACTATTTTATTTTCGTTATTCATTTATTTGAGTAGTTTTCTGTTTTCCACCTCCTGCAATACGTTCATTTGCTGAATGGCTATTTGGTTCAGTTTTACAAGTCGTTCGCTCTGTGGTATTTTTTCATCTATAAAAACAGCATTCAGGTTTTCCATATTGGCGAGGCAGATAAGTTGGTTAATACCCGCATAATCACGAATGTTACCTTTCAGGTCGGGGTTGGCTTCGCGCCATTGTTTGGCGGTTGTTCCAAATAGCGCCATATTTAACACGTCGGCCTCACTGGCATAAATAACGGAGGTTTGCGCAGGGGTAAGCTCTGTCGGGATCAGGTTCTTTTTAATGGCATCAGTATGAATGTGGTAATTGATTTTTGCCAGTTCGCGTTTAACTGTCCAGCCGAGTTGCTTCTGTTCCTCTTCTTTGAGGCGCTGGAATTCGTTGATAAGATATATCTGAAACTCGGGACTGAGCCACATGGCAAAATGAAAAGCGATATCCTTATGCGCATAAGTACCACCAAATCTGCCGGCTTTTACAATCAATCCTGTGGCATTTGTTCTTTCAATCCACTGTCCTACCGACATAATAAACCGATTTATCCCGGCTTCCCGTTCAATTACCCCGAATTCGGGGTAATTAAAACTGAGATTATTTATCTTTTCCCATATTCCCAGGTATTCAAGCGTGTTTTTATTTGTAATCCACTTCCCAATTAATCCGCTACCTTCCTTAAATCCGGTTGTCATATCGGTGAGGCAGATATAATCCACTTCGCTGTTTGCGAGTATCTTTATTTCGGTGCCTTTTACGTTTATTTTTGCCATGCTTTTGAGCGATTATACAGTGAATACCTGACCTATAATTTAGTTGTTTTACACATGAATTGCTTGATTCTGTCTTAACTGTGATTTTTATGATTATTGCGATTTTGCAGACTCTTACGATTTTCATCAGAATAATCAGAGTGAATCATTTAATCCTACAAATCACAGTTCAGACTGCTTACTCATACGCTTTCAATCCTGCAATTTCGTGTCCTTGTGCCAGCTTTTTGAGCAGGGGAACCAGGTTTTCCATCAATTCGGTTTCTTTCTCCCGTCGTTTTTTCCAGTTGAGGCCCAGTGGCTCCAGCAGGTCGGTCAGCTCTTCGCCGTCGAAAATCATGCGCGACAGGATGTTGTTGACAAAAGCGGTCAGAGCCTCGGCTTCCAAAGCGTGCGTTTGGGCAATGGCCTGTATCTCTTTGCCAAACTTTTCGGCTTTAAACTGTTGGTAGCCATCGCGTATTTCCTGTTCGGTTTTTCCTTTGCCTTCCTGCAAGGTATGGATGTATTCCGCAATTTCATCGCGTTCGTCCATCAGGTTGGCACTGGAACTCAGCATATTGATCAGCTGTTCCCGGCTCATTTTCTCTTTGCTGGTACTTGGCTGTGTAAACTTCGCAATCAGCCCCATAATATAATCGTAGTCGATAATGGCCGAGGCAAAGAGCACAAACTCAAAATCGAGTTCCTGCAAGGCCGGTGCAGCTTTGTCGCCTTCCTTGTCCTGCTTTGCTTTCAGCTTTTTGGCGGTTTCCATATACGAACTGCGGAATTCCATCAGCTGTTCGGTAGGCAGGATGTGTTCTATCAGCTCTTTTTGTTCCACCGATAAGTCGGTGTATTGGTCGAGCTGTGTTTTCAGGCGCTGCACTTCCTTGAACCGGTTCACAAAGCTGATGCGTGCTGCATCGCCCTTTAGGTTGTACACCTCCTGCGGTTCGCAAGCCAGGTCGCTGTTGCTCATAAACTCCTGCAGCTGAGCCACGGCTTCTTCAAACTGCTCAATGACCTTCGGTGCAGGGTCTACCAACCAGATTTCTTTGGCTTGCACCTCGGTACTTTCTCCCGAAAACCGCGCGATGGCTCTGTCTACCGCTTCCTGCTGTTGGCGGAAATCCAGGATATTGCCATAGGGCTTGCTGTCGTTCAATATGCGGTTGGTGCGCGAGAATGCCTGTATCAGTCCGTGGTATTTCAGGTTTTTATCTACATAAAGCGTATTCAGAAACTTGGAATCGAAGCCGGTG
>JBJOOU010000206.1:0-7537 GCA_046051105.1 Bacteroidota bacterium | reverse complement strand
TCCCACAGGGAGCAAAAAACGAAGCGCTACAGATTCTTTGTGCTGTATTGCTTACCGACGAACAAATTACCATCAGCAACATTCCAGATATTCTGGACGTAAACAATCTCATCAGTTTGCTGGGAGATATGGGCGTGGCTGTCAATCGTATCAACAAGGATACCTATACTTTCAAAGCAGATGGTCTGAATCTGGACTACCTGAATTCCGATGAATTTTACCGCAAAAGTGCATCATTGCGCGGCTCGGTAATGATTGTGGGGCCGCTGGTGGCCCGATTCGGAAAAGCAATGATTCCGAAACCGGGAGGCGATAAAATTGGTCGTCGCCGATTGGATACTCACTTTTTGGGCATCCAAAAACTGGGAGCTGATTTCCGCTACGACCCCGACACCAAACGCTACGATATTTCGGCTGAGAAACTGAAAGGCTGCTACATGTTGCTGGACGAAGCTTCGGTAACCGGAACTGCCAACATCCTGATGGCTGCTGTATTGGCCGAAGGAAAAACAACCATTTACAATGCCGCCTGCGAACCTTATTTGCAACAGTTGTGCAAAATGCTGAACGCAATGGGTGCCAACATTACCGGTATCGGCTCCAACTTACTGCATGTAGAAGGGGTAAAAACACTGGGAGGCTGCGAACATCGCATTTTACCGGATATGATTGAAGTAGGTAGTTTTATCGGACTGGCTGCGATGACGGGTTCGGAAATTACCATCAAAGATGTGGCCTACGACGAATTGGGCGTAATACCTGAAGCGTTCCGCAAACTGGGAATCGTTCTTGAGCGACAGGGCGACGATATTCATATTCCTGCACAGGACAGTTATACCATCGAATCGTTTATCGACGGATCGATTATGACCATTGCCGACGCTCCATGGCCGGGACTGACTCCCGACTTATTAAGCGTATTTCTGGTAATTGCCACCAAAGCCCGCGGAAGTGTGCTGATTCATCAGAAAATGTTCGAAAGCCGTCTGTTCTTTGTCGATAAGCTGATTGATATGGGGGCTCAGATTATTCTGTGCGATCCGCACCGCGCTACCGTGATTGGTCAGGGCGAAAACCAACGCCTGAGAGCTTCTACCATGAGCTCACCGGATATTCGTGCCGGAATTGCCTTGCTGATTGCTGCTCTTTGTGCCGAAGGTACCAGCATTATCCACAACATCGACCAGATTGACCGTGGTTATCAGGACATCGATAAGCGATTAAACGCTCTTGGGGCAAACATCAAACGCCTTTAAGAAATAAATACTACAAAAGCGCTTCTGGATTCAGAGGCGCTTTTTGTGTGAAGTCACATTTTATCGCACATTCTGTTTTAAAGTGTGCATAAATCATTTATAACACTCATTTTCTAATCGTTTTTTATCCTAAACAGCTGCAAAATTGCCAAATACATCAGGACATAAGCCTGAAAAAATGATTATTTTTGCGTTGCTTTTTCAGGCAGAAAAAAACATCCGATATACATGAAACCGATTATTCCTCCAGTAGATAAAGAGATTCTGAAAAAAGAACTTACTCCTGAGAAATTTCTACGTCCTACCAACAAAGCTCATAACGATATATATATTATCACCGCTCACGATTCGCCCAACGTAATGCGTGAAATCGGTCGTTTGCGCGAAGTCTCGTTCCGCTCGGGAGGCGGTGGCACCGGCGAAGAAATTGATACGGACGAGTACGATTACATGGACAAGCCCTATTATCAGCTGATTGTATGGGATCCGGTGGCCGAAGAAATTATTGGTGGATATCGCTATTTGCCCGGTACCGAAGTGGAAATGCTGGAAAACGGGCAGCCCAACTTTGTGATGTCGCACTTATTCAAATTCAGCGATACCTTTATCAATGAATACATGAAAAGTACCATTGAATTAGGTCGTGCGTTTGTACAACCCGATTATCAAACCTCTAAAATGGGCATCAAAAGCCTTTTTGCACTGGACAACCTGTGGGATGGACTCGGCGCATTGGTTCATAAAGTGGATGGAGCAAAATACTTTATCGGGAAAGTAACCATTTACGAAGATTTCCCCATCACCGCACGCGAGTTGATTTACGAGTACATGAAGCGCTATTTTCCCGATCCCGACAAACTGATTGAACCCTTCAATCCGGTTCAGGTAAGCCGCAACAGTACGCTTATTGCCAAAAAAATATTTATCGATGTAGATTCATCCGGCGATTACAAAGCGCTGCAAAAAGCAGTACGAGCCGAGGGCGAAACCATTCCGCCACTGTTTAATGCCTACATCGGACTTTCGCATACCATGAAATATTTTGGTTCCATTTTCGATCCTGATTTTGGCAATGTGTACGAAGCCGGCATTATGATTACGATGGCCGATTTGCTCGACACCAAAAAGAAACGTTACATCGAACCTTATCTGGAGTATGTAAAAAAGGTAATCGAAGAGCGTAAAGTGGCCAAACGCGAAGCACGCAAAATAAAACTGACCAACAAAGCCGAAAAAGCAAAACTACAGGCTCAGTCGGATTCAGAAAAGAAAAGTTCCGGAAGAAGAAAAAAGAAAGACGAATAATAAATAAAAAACCGGGCTGCTTGTTGTTGACAGGCAGCCCGGTTTTTTTGTTAGGTTTATTGATTCATGAACTTACTTAGTATCATCCGTCGGAGTTATATCGGTTTTATCCTCCCCACCACTTTCCAGCGCATGGTATTTTTTGCGGAGTTCATCTATTTTGTTGAATAGTGCCAGGATGGTGTTGTTCGGCATCAGGTTGGCCGTTTGCTCCAGGATGCTGCAAAACTGAATGAGTGCTGCATTAGCGGCCGGTTTTAGCGAAGTTCCTGACACGGCTTGCGACGCGTATTCTTCATTGCGGGCTTCGTAGCGGGCAGCCATGGTATTGTTCTTTGCCTCCAGACTGGTAAACGCTTTATCTATACCCAACTTTGCAGCGGCTTGTTTCAGTTCTGGCGAATTGTTGTATTTCGCCAGCATTTCTTTGGTAACCCGTGTTTGCACATCGATGGGTTGTGAAGGCAGACCCTTGTAAGGCGTCAAAAACAACTGTAAAGTAGAAGCGGCCATTTTTAATTCGGCATCCGTACCTTTCAGGTAATTGTTGTCGATCCGGAAAATCAGATTGCAGTCGGCATCCCGCTCCTTGTCCAAAGCTTTCATCTCAGCGGTGAAGATACTTTTCTGATTTTGGTTGATACTTTGTCCAAATTGAGTAGTGACGTCAGTCAATTGGTCAAGAGCCACTGCACAAATTGCGCCCAGTTCGGCACGTACAGGAGTAGCCAAACTAATGACCGATTCGTTTACAGCATAAGAAGCATTTACAGTGAGGCGTGCCACATAAAGTGGCGAGAATTGCATGGTACTCATTTTTTAAAACAGATTTTATTATTAATACTAGAAAAAAGTTATCATCAGCTAATCATCCAACTTCCCGGATGTATATAAACGTTTCTTTGTCACTGAATTTTTCAGAACACTCACCTGAAAGTGGGAGAAGCTCCTGAAAATTTCTGTAAGGCCAACAGGTTTTGGGAGGAACTTCTGAAAATTTCTGCACCTCCACTCAGTTTTCATCGGGCCTCCTGAAAATTTCAGCAGGGCGTATCAATTCACATTCAGCCTCCTGAAATTTTCAGGAAGGTCGCTGAGTTTGCATTCAGCCTTCTGAAAAATTCAGCACCTTCACTGGGTTTCCAATCAAACATCTGAAATTTTCTGCGACATAATTATCTTTTGAATGTAACAATGTAATGTTGTAGGTATTCCAGGTAAGATTTGGATCACAAGAAGGGATGAAGTATTCTCAAAAAACTAGATATCAATCAGTAAGACGACAAAGAACCGTTCGCAAAATTATGACAATATTTTAGTTGTGCAAATTTTTGAGGAGAAAATTTTTATTTTTTTTGTCGAAATACAAAATGTAAGACTGAGAAGTGGTTTTCTACTCCTTTCTATTCATCGGATGACTTTGAGTCATCCGATGAATAGAAAAAAATAAGAGCAAGCCTTTTACTTCTTCTTCGGATTCACATTCAACCGATAGATGCAGTGCAGCATCACATACGAAGGCAAGGTGTTGCGCCAGGTTTCGGTGCGGCCTTGTCCGTTTACGTAATATTGCACGCTGGTGAGTTGCTGCAACAAATCGAAACCTTCCAGGCGGGTGATAAGTTTGCCTTTATCGAAAGAGGTGCCGATGGAAGCATTCCAGATGAGATTGTCGGTATTCAGCTTACTGTCCGAATAGCCACGGCGACTAAACATTTTGATATCGGTAGCCAGATCCACTTTTTTCCAAAGCTTGTAAGCGCCCGTCAGGCCATAATTAAAGTCCACCGCATTGATGGTTTGAAAATTGGCACGGTCGCTGGTAGCCATGTTCCATTGTATTTTTTGATTGATGCCCAGTTGCAGGTCGCCTTTCTGGTATTTCAGGCGGATGTTTTCGTCCAGATTATTGTTGTTCACTTTGCTGATTTCGCTGGTGCTGCTGCCACTTACTGCGGTGAGGTCTACGTTGTGGTTGTAAGTCCACCCGATATGATTATCCAGGTTCCAGAGTTTGGCTTTGTCCAGCGGACGATTGTAATCCAGTCCCAAATTCATTCTTCGGTTTCCATCCACATTTTGCGGACGATAGGTGTACACACCCGTTTCGGCATTGTAAGTAAATCCGTTGGCCACCTGACGGCTAAGAATAGACACACCCATATTCATACTGATTCCGCGCTGGGTTTTCGGATTCTGATCCGACACATACAGCCGCATATTGTGGGTAATGGAGTTTTTCAAATCGGGATTTCCCAACCGGATAGCCAGGGGATTGGACTCATCGCGAAAATCGATTTTGCTCACCATATCAGCCGTAGTCAACTGCATATCGTAATTCAGCTGATAGCGTCGGTTGAAGTTTTTTACCTGACGAATAAAAGTCATTTCAGGCTTTACAAACCAGTTATTTTGCGTCAGCGTTGTATCCAGTGTGTTACGCTGATAATCCAGTTTTTCGTGCATGCGCTGCACAATGGTTTGAAAATTAAACCAGGTAGAATTATCTTTCTTGCGTTTTTCGTAATAGAGACGAATGGCTCCTTTTCCACTTTGTGCCAGGTATTTTTTGTTGTAGCTATTGGCAGCATCCAGTGCGGTCAGTAAAGAATCACGGGTAGAAGGCAAATCGCCCAAGGCATATCCCGTGCCACTCCCCCATCCATTCAGTTTATCCAGGCGATACAGCGAATTCTCGGCCGACGAATATATTTCTTCGTAATTGCCCCAGAAATGGTAATTCCAATTATTGAGCATCTGAAATGTATACCCTGCCCCCGCTGTGTAATTGTAATCTCTGGTTGGATTCTCTGTAAATCTGTTTCTGAAATCAGTTATATTGGTCTTCAGATAATCCAATTGATACAAATCATAGGTTTTGTCATTTCTGTGTGAATTACTTCCGGTTATAGTAATATCAAATTCGTCACCCCAACTAAGTTTCTTCGTCAATTGCAATTGATTCTGAAAAAAAGACATATTTCCATTACTCTGACCTCTATTCAATTGTCGATTGATTGTCATCGCTTTTAGTGTAGGAATTAAAGTGGTAGAAAACACCGAGTCCAGTATCTGCATAGTCCCTCCAAGTTGTGCAGGGTTGTCATTAAAACTTACTCCTCTGGAAAAATTGTTATAATCCCATTTATAAACATCTCCATATATATACCATTTCAGAAAAAACGGTTTCTTCAAGATAAACGAATTGGTAAACCATAAAAATACATGATTGGATTCAGTCGTATTTTGAGATCTCGAAAATGTATTACCACTACTTATAAAAGTTTCTCCGGCAGTTCTGGCCTTATAAATATTACTATGTGTACCGATCGTTACACTGGTGTTATTTTCAAATCGTTTTTCTTTATCATCCAGACTAATATCCAGGCCAGCCAATTTCACCTCCCTATTTTCCTCCCGGTTTTCAGTGGGCTCCCAATCACCCTCTCGCCCTGGTTTTCGATATTCATTCACATTATTCATATTTCCAAACACCGAAATACGCGTATTATCGCTGTAGCGCAAGCCAAACAATCGGCCCATATAGCGGTCGTGAGTACCTCCGGCCGCCTCTGCATTGGCCATATAGCCAATAGAATATTCTTTCTTCAGATTCACGTCCATCACAAATTCCTTTTGCTCCACCTCCCGTTTCATATACTCGCTCTTATCGGTGGATTTGTCGTAGAATTGTATATTCTTGATCGTGTAGTATGGCAGATTTTCCAGCATTACATTGTTTTTCCCTTTGAAAAACTGCTTACCATTCAGCATCAGGTAATCCACTTTTTTGCCGTTCAGGTAAATTTCGCCATTGTCTTTCAGCACCACGCCCGGCATTTGTTTCAACAAATCGTCCAGCATCGAGCCTTGCGGCAAATTAAAAGCATCGGCATTATACACCACCGTATCGCCTTTGTACACCATTTTAATTTTGGTAGCCGTTACCAGCGCTTCTTTCAACGCATGATCTTTCTCCACCATCCGGCGCGGACGTTTCTTCATATAATGCCAGGGCGCATCAAAAAAATTGTTGCGCGCCACATATTTAATATCAAAATCGATGTAGCAAGGCAAATAATCGGGGTGCTCGGCACGGATAATGTACTTTTGCGGACGAGCCGGAATATCGAAGCGGTAGTAGGTGTCGATCTTATTGGTGCGACCATTGAAATAATTCACCGTTTGGGTATCAATGACCGAACTATCGGCTCGCATCAAGGTAATGCGCGTTCCTTCGATACCCACCTTGGTAAACGAATCTTTGATATGCCCCCACAGCGCAATGGTGCGTTCTTTTTTAGCGGGCTGTGCCGGAGTAGCTACTTTTTCCTGAGCCGATGCAAACATAGCCATCAGGCTCAACGAAACAATGAGAAAGGATTTAATGCTGATTAATTTCATATGTGAGTAAATAATGTGTGGGAATTTGTATTTTATATCAACAGGTCTATTTTTACTTCAACAAAGCATCAATATAGAGATGAATCGCTTCTTTGGGAACATTAGTGGCCACTACATTTCCATCTTTGCCTATCAAAACATTACAGGGGATACCCGAAAAGCCATACGCATCATACAATAATTTAGATTGAACATCCTGCGCTCTTAACTGTGTCCAGGTCGATTCTATTTTAATCATGGCTTGTTTCCATGCCGATTCATTGGAATCCATTGAAATACCTATCACATCTACTCCCTTATCATGATATTTCTCAAACAGTTTTTTTATGGTAGGCTGCTCCGCCATGCAGGGACCACACCATGAAGCCCAAAACACCAAAAGCGTATTATGACCTTTATTGATTATGTTTGACAATCTGACTTTTTTAGCTTGGGGGGTAAATGCCGTAAAATCAATGTAGGGCTTAGATATAATTCTTTTTTGAGTGGCTTCTCTTTCCTGATCTTTCCTGCATTCTTCCTCAAAATAAGGGGCATATTTCTTTACAGTAGGATCGCTCTTCAAGCTCTTG
>JBJOOU010000205.1:0-8243 GCA_046051105.1 Bacteroidota bacterium | reverse complement strand
CAAATTCTGATAGAAGTTGTCATATTTTACGGCATCACCCAACTCGTCGTTTTTGCATGACGTAAATGACAGGAGATTGGCTATTACTATTAATGATAAGAATATTCTTTTCATATCCTATTTTTTAAATCTGATTAATTATATACTTTATATTCTTATAGTCCTAATTTTACTCCAACTGTTAGCGTGCGGGACTGAGGTGCTGTGCAAGGATCGATACCCATGTATAGAGAGCTTACTCCTGATGCAAATTCGGGATCCAGACCTTTGTAGCCGGTTAGAGTTAATAAATTATCTCCTGTCAAATATAAAGTACAACTTTGAATTACATGCCCTTTTAGATTCAAATCGTAAGATAATGTTACGTTTTTCAGACGCAAGTAAGAACCATCTTCGATCCATCTGTCAGAGAATCTGGCATTGCCCATTGGATCGCCGGGAGTTGCCTGAGGTACGTTGGTTACATCACCTTCCATACGCCATCTATTAAGAACTGTGCGGAGTTGATTAAATGGCATTGACATGCTTTCCAGTTGTGTTCTGGAGTAGTTATATACATCACCTCCTAATGAATAATTGAAGAGAGCACTTAATTCAAATTTTTTGTATTTGATACTTGTATTGATGTTTCCATATACATCCGGATTGGGATCACCGATCACTACACGATCGTTTTCATCTATTACGTTGTCATTGTTTTGGTTTACAAATTTCATGTCGCCTGCGCTGAATGGTACCAAAACAAGACCTTTTCTGATGTTCAAACCGGCAGAAGTGGCTTCGGCAGTGGTGGAGTATACGCCGTCTGTTTTATATCCATAAAATACTCCCAAAGGTTGTCCTACTTTTGTTTCGACTGTAGCTCCTAAAGCTTCGTTGTAGAACTTGTTTCCGTTAAGATCCAACACTTTGTTTTTGTATTTAGACACCATCAAACCCAGATCCCATTTCACATCTCGTTTGTTGATTAAACGAGTGTTCAGATTAAGGTCGAATCCAATATTGCGCATTTTTCCAGCATTAATTATTACATTGTTTTGAGAACCTGAGATACTGGCCGGTTTCATGCTCAAAATCATGTCGCTGATTGTATTTGAATAAAGATCTAAATTGACATTCAGGAGCTCTTTAAATAAGGAAACATCAATTCCTGTAGTGAAACGTTGCATTTTTTCGGGCTTTAGCTCTGTGTTAACCAGTGATGTACGCACAAGACCATATTGCCCAACCAGCGCATAAGGATAATAATAGCGATCGCCGTTATAATTACCAATATCATCATTCCCGGAAATACCATAATTTACGCGAAGTTTTAATAGATCGATAGCATTCATCTCTTTCATAAAACTTTCATTCGAGATAAGCCATGCTCCACCGATAGATGGAAATGGTAGAAACTTATCTACATTGGTTCCAAAGCGCGACGAAGCATCAAATGCACTATGAACATTCAGGTAATATTTGTTGAGAATAGAATAGTCTAAATTTGCATACAAGGAAGTCCATGTCCAGTCATTAATGCTGCCTCCTATGGTACGTAAGCTTGAGGCACCGTATTGTAATGATTTAAACTCATCCGATGACGAATTGTAAGCTTGTCCGTAGTTGTTGTTGGCAGAATTGTTTTGGTAGCGAATACCTGCACGGAAATTTACGGCCTGGCTATTTGCATACGTATTTTTATAATTGATATATGCATCAGAATACAATGAGAACAGACGATCAACCCGATGTTGTGATTCGTTTATTACATTTACGTCATATACATCATCAGTAAATGCTACACCTACGCTGGGATAGAAAGCTTTTTCACGTTCTTTGTTGAAGTTTAGCCCCATTTGTGCAGATGCATCCCAATGTTTGTTAATATTGTATTGAAATTCAAATGACCCAAAGAAACGATAGTTGATATTTACCAGGTTGTTTTTGTTGTTAACCAATACGTATGGGTTAGATAAACCCCAATAATCGGCATCTTCGAGGTTGGGTGATTTCCGGCCTTCTTCGTTATACATATAAGGAGAAGTAAAAGGAGCTTTTACCAACGATGCAAGAATTGGATTCAGTGCAATATCAGCACCTTCGTTAGGAAGATGTTTAGTTCCATACATAAAACTCATATTTGCCAATACCTTAAATTTCTTGGAAAATTTGATTTCAGAGTTGAATCTGGTGTTAAAACGTGAGAAATCTGTATTGGTGATCATACCTTTCTGATTAAGATAGCCTAACGAAAGTACATAAGTTGCAACTTCATCTCCCCCGGATACATTCATATAAACGTCATAATTGAGCGAGGGGCTTAAAACCTCTTTTTGCCAATTAGTAGAGGCATTGTATCTGTAATAGTCCTTATTTCCTTCATAACCCCATGGCATTTTTACGGGTTTATTCTGATTCAGGAATGGCAACACACTATTAAGCGTTGAAGCCGACGTTGTTGGGTAAGCTTTTTGATATAGTTCGGAGAGCAAAAATTTATGTTCTGCTGAATTTAATACAGGCAATTGGCTACGTTCAAAGCCAATTCCGGAACTTACTCTGGCATTAATGCGCGTTTCTAATGTTTTGGATTTTAGTGTTTTGATTAGTATAACTCCATTTGCCCCCTTGCTTCCATATAATGATGTTCCATCCTTCAAAACAGTGATGCTCTCAATATCCTTTGGGTCAATAGATGTTAGTGGGTTCGCGTAATAGTTACCTATTAGTGAGTTGGCATAATATGAGTTTTCGTACGGCATACCGTCAACTACAAACAGGGGCAAGTTGCCTGCATTCATGGTATTTATACCGTGCAGATAAAAATTAGATCCGCTTGCGGGAGTACCTGATCTTGTCAAAACATTCAGACCGCTGGCTCTGGTTTTTAGCAATAAATCGGGGGTGGGGGCATTTGACGACCAGTTGTCTTCATTGATACCCAACCATGAGTAAACAGAACCTATTGCCGATTTATCTCCATTTGGAGTGAACACCGTTTGCGCAGCTCCTTTATAATCCTGCTCGTAAAGTTCAATATTGATTGTGTTACGTCCTCGAACTGATACTTCCCGTTTTCCGTAGCCATAAGCTGTTACTGAAAGTATAGCATCGGTAGGAGGGAGGGAGATGCTAAACTGACCATTATCGTCGGTAATGGCCGACGCAATACCTGCCACCTCTATATTGGCTCCGGGAATGGTCTTTTTTGATGCTGCATCGATGATTTTACCTGTTATTACTACTTTAGCCGTCCCATTATTGTTGGTTTGTGCTGCCAGATTTCCACAGATTAACATCAGTATGCATGTCGCTATAAATATGGTTTTCTTCATATTATCAAATTTTCTGTTTTTACAATTAATCATTAGGGTCGACTTGTGGTTCTAAACGAATATAATCCAAAAAGATAATTCCCGGAGCATTGCTAGCTTTACTTGACTGTAGATATGCTTGAATAGTTCCATCTGAGTGAGTGAATTCTCCGATACAAGTGTTTGATACAAATAATGTAGATTGTCCATAATAAGGACATTTCAGTATTCCCTCTTTTCCGTAGATATCTTCTGATGAAATTGGCTGTGGACTGTTAGGATTATTGGCATCATAAAGAACATAGCTATTAGGATAAACATTGTGCCCCTGATTTACTCTGTAGCGTACCAACTGGCTTTCTACATTTTGTCCTGCTGTCATTTTAGCGGCCATGATTGTATGATTGGCGGTGAAACCAATTTTTGATGTAGAGGAGAAATTACCGGTTATGACATTGGCAGATGATCTTGCCAGCACTTTTTCGCCAGGGAAGCTAACATAAAGCTTTTGATAAAATTCCAATGGCACATTGCGCGAGTCAATATGTACCTCGCTAGCATTATCATCGTATGCTTTCCAGAAAATTTTGTAAGCAGTGGAATACATTAGCGGCTTATAGGAAATGTAAGCGTTTGGTTCGCCCATTGTGTTTGATCCCGGCCATTCATTCTCGCTACGATAGTTGAAACTATAGAGGTTGTTTACTTTTGTAGTTACGTTATTTTCCACCCAGTCATACGAGTGTCTCGATCTTGACTTAAGCATAATGTCATGACCACCACTAGCCCAGGTACGAGGTCGAACCTGCCATGCATCCGGCCATAGGCTAACATAGTTTTCAGCTTCAATGGTTAGGGGCTTGATTTTATTCATATACATTTTTACTTCAGCTGCTTTTGTCAGATAAACAATACCGTTGGATGCGTTGTAGCTTTTGATCGTATCATTTGCATTGATACCTACGTATACTCCGTTAGCATTTAGATATTGACCAGTTCCTGAAATTACAGTATACGGTAGTACCATGTCTGTAATGATCTCCCGCAGAATGTCTTTGTTCATTTGTACACTATCTTTTTGGCTGAAGTATTTAGCATACTTAGTCTTTAAGGCATCCAGACCACTCTTGTCCAGCAAAATGAACGTGCTTGAGTTTGCTTCATTCACAATTGGCATCGCATCCAGTAATGTATTTTTGCTTGTCCAGATTGTGTCATAAACGGGCTGTCCTTTACTATTTACTCCTTTTTGTACACTTTTTGTCATATCCATCACTCTCTCGTTGAACGATTTTATGAAATCAACAACAGGGTTGCCATCCAGTGTTTCCAGATATTGCCAAATACTCATACGCTCATCAATGGTACCATTTATGATATGAATTACCCCATTTTTTGAGGCTACATTCCATTTGTTGATACTTGCGCCAGAAACCTTCTTAGCACTTAATGTAATGTATTTGCCGTTGATTAATTGAAGTCTGCTTGTTGCAAACTCCCCCGCATTGTTCGAATATGTAATTTTTTCTGACAAGTAATTTTTTACCCATGTTTTAAGGGTTGCAGTGTCGGTCAGATTCAATCCGGCTATCGCTTCGTTTGTTGGTGCAAACACAGTGTAGATCATCTCTGAACTGAGTTTTTCGGAATAACCGGTGATTTGTAAAACTTTTACAAATGAGGATACTTCGGGGATAGTTAAGAGCTGTTCGTACACGTTTTTGGTACGTTCCTCGTTTAACGCTTCCCATGTATCGCAGCTGGTTATGAATATAACCAAACTGATTAATATGTATTTTATGTTTTTCATTTTGCAGTATAAATGAATTCTAAATTGTTGTTATCTTGTACAAACTACGGAGTAACAGTTGGGTCAATCACAGGACATTCCTCGTAAGGCCAAATTTCACACGATTTGACTTCCGAACCGATCCAGTTACCTTTCATGTCAACACGTGGCCATAACTGGTTTTCATCTGTAGGGATGAACTGAATCATATCGATACTACCCAACTGATTCACACGTCGGCTGGTGGTTGGTTCAAGTCGTAATGTATGACGTCCGGTGGTATATACTTTTATCGTACCCAGTAGTTTAGATATCATTACAGAGTTGAATTTTTTAGCGTTATACATTTTAAATCCTTTCTGTTCTACTATCTCTGGTGAACTACCTGTAGCATACGGATTGTCCATATATACTGACATGTCAAATATATAAGGCAATATTTCATCGTCGTGTCCGTCCTGTTTAAATGTTGTTTTTACATAACATTCTAGTTCTCTTCGATAACAAATCCAAACTTTGTAAGTTGTGCCTGCATCACTTCCGATAAGAACCGGAGTTTTCATTTCTAACCACTGAATAGCTCCCAGGTCGAGATTCAGGCGCAAATAGTCAGCATATACGTATTGTGATTTTTCGTCAAAAGCAGCGATGTTTTGAGGTACCGTTCCGCAATAGTAGTGTATTTGTTGTTGAGCTGTAGGAGTACCCGATTTGTATTTCCAATTAATTTCAGACAAATCGCCAGGGTTGTAATCTGCAGCACAGCCAGGCTTACGGAAGTTACGAAGTGCCATAATTTCGGGTTGTTCAGCAATATCCCAATATACACGATAAGCAGCGCGAATTTTGATCTGAACATTTCCGTTGATTTTTTGCAATACTCCGTTGGAGCAGGTAAAGTCAGCATATTCGCTTGTTCTGTCAATTGGCACACCGGCTTCAGTAGTTTGACCAAGTTTGAGTTCGTTGATCAAAATCATGGTTTCAGTGTTGTTGATAACACGTGTAAATGTCATTACCTGATTTTTCACCAAGGTCTCTAAGCTCGAAACTACCAGTAAATCCGCCACATACTCTAGTCGGGGAACTGTGTGGTAGCTGATGTAGTTCTTTAGTAAAGAATCTTCGTTTTCAACAGCAGGTGTATTGGACTTCAAGTCAGCAATTAACTCTGAAATGTTATGTATTCCTGCATTTGCAAAAGCATCATTGTCCTGGATAAAAAGAGTTTTCCATTCCCCTTTTTTGTTTTTAGCCAACAAATCTGCCATTCCCGAGCGTTCGAATGCTTCTTTGAATAATGAGTAGTTGACATCTGGTAATGCTCTAACTCTGGCTGTGATTGATTCGGTAATTGAATCAGGAGGAGTCAAAACTTTGTCAATCATATGTAGATGTCCGTTGCTGGCTTTTAAATCACGTGGCGATAAGAGCAGAGCCTGACGATTGATTTTGATGTTTTCTCCTTCTTGTTTGGTGGTGAGGTAATTACCAGCAAATGTAGGATAAGACATACGACCATTCACAAAACCGGTAGTTGTTACACTGTCTTTGTTGTCGGTAACGTGAATTAAATGATATTTTACAATTTCAATAGCTTCTTCTTTTGTCAGATCATTTACCGAGCTTTTGCCTTTATCCTTCAGGTATTGATCAATAGCTTCGTTTGAAGGTGCAAATAGAGCATATTTTCCATAAGCATGCACTGTACTTCGCATACCGCTTATGTCTAATATAGATAAAAATGAGGTTAGTTTATATTCTTCCATCATTTCATCTATTTGCTTGTCATCGGATATGACAATCTCCTGTACATTTTTAGTACAAGAATTCGTTGCTGTAAGCAATACGAAGGCTGCAAATAATAAGAATATAATATTCTTTTTCATAGGATTATTATTCATATAAATTTAGACTAAGTGCTAAATCTGTTGTTAATTTAAAGTGAAGTAGTGGCGGGAAGTCTCCCCGGTTCCTATATTTTGTTTTGAGGATGATTATTTGGTATAGAAATCGTTTTGAACTAGATTTTTATTCCGTTGCAACTCTCCTGAATTGATAGGCATATACAAACTACCCTGATTGGTTTGCCACTTACTTTGTATGATTGACGTTTTTTCAGCAGGAGCTGCCAACACGACCATACGCAAGAGGTAACCCATTGTTCGTTCGCTAAAGTTATCACGTTGTGCCATCCTAACAAGGTCAAACCATCTTTTACCTTCAAAGGAAAGCTCTCGTGCACGTTCGGTAAGTATAAATTCTTCCATTGATTTTGCATCCAAATCGCCAGTGTGTTTGTAAAACATATCAGTGGACTCCGGTGCATTGGCTCTGGTTCTGATAACCCTAACTAACCGGAGGGCTTCCTGTAATTTAGTTTGATCATTGTCCGTCATTGCTTGCTCGGTCAATGCTTCTGCTTTCATCAGTATCACATCAGCCAGACGGTAAAAAATCCAGTTACTATTCGAGGTGGAGGTAGTTCTCCACAGAACTGGTGAAACAGTGTTGTCCAATCCAGCCCATTTCCATATATATTTACCCTGATAAGCAATACCTTCGGTTCTGATATCCCGCCAAACCCGGTCGATATTGGATGGGATAAAATATTGATTGGCGAAATTTGCCTGATTAACTTCAATATAGTTCGATACATTAGCACTGAACATGCTGGCATAAGGGTTGATATATGTTGGAGGATTTTGAAGTTCAAAAATACTTTCAACGCTGTTCCCGTTTGCATACATTGATTTAAACATGGCCGTTACATCACCCTGAACTGCTTCGTAAACTGTGTCAGTTTTACCAGTTGTTAGGTTGTAACTTAAAACTTCAGTGCGGCCTACCGATACTAAAGTATACTGACCTGAGTTAATTATACGATCGGTAAGACTTATACACTTTTCATATTCACCCTTCCAGAGATAAATATCTGCAAGCAATGCTGACCAGCCATAATAATTGAAGCGGCCTTTGTTTTGATCAGAATTTTCAGATAGAGCTGCATCCGATACATCGTATTTAATTGGTAAATCAGACTCTACACTCTCCAGTGATGCAATCAAATTGTTGATAATTGTTTTACCATCTGTTTTTGGTATTGAAAAATTCTGATAATCGTAAATGCTGGCAGTCACTGTGTACGGAACATCGCG